>DASPJC010000173.1:0-2006 GCA_035628815.1 Ohtaekwangia sp.
GCGTACCGTCGGGTTTCGTCGCGTCGTACCTTATGTCGCCTTCAAATTCAACAATCTTCTTAATCAATTCTGCGAGGGCCTTGATGGAGAGATCAACCCCCGACCCAATATTAACAAACTGCCTCTCGGAATAACACTTCATCAGGAACAAACAGGCATCGGCCAAATCATCCACATGCAGGAATTCACGGCGTGGCGTTCCCGAGCCCCAAACCTCAACCACGGGTTCTCCCTTGATCTTTGCTTCATGAAATTTGCGGATCAGCGCCGGTATCACATGTGACGTATTCAGGTCATAATTGTCGTTAGGCCCGTAAAGATTCGTCGGCATGGCGCTGATGAAGTCACATCCGTATTGCGCCCGGTAATTCTCACAAAGCTTGATGCCGGCAATTTTGGCGATGGCATACGGCTCATTGGTTGGTTCGAGATAACCGGATAGCAATGACTCTTCCTTTAGTGGCTGCGGTGCCAGCTTCGGATAAATACAAGACGAACCGAGGAACAATAATTTCCTTACACCCTGTACATAACTCTGATGGATCACGTTGCTTTCGATCATCAGGTTATCATATAAAAATTCGGCCCGGTAAGTGTTGTTGGCCATGATTCCCCCAACCTTTGCGGCCGCCATGAAAACATACTCCGGTTTGGAAGCCTGAAAAAAATCCGCTGTTGCCAGCTGATTTCTTAAATCGAGTTCCGAAGACGAGCGCAGGACCAGATTCTCATATCCTTCTGAGCGAAGTTTCCGAACGATCGCCGAACCGACCATGCCGTTACTACCCGCAACATATATTTTGGCATCCTTCTCCATCACTCGTTGTATTGAAAGATCTTATGGCCACCTTGTTTCAGATACTGGTCGCGCTGAAAAAGTTCCAGGTCGTGACTGACCATTTCTTTGATCATGGCATCGAGATCATATCGCGGTTTCCAACCTAATTTTTGCTTCGCCTTCGTCGGGTCCCCGATCAACAGGTCCACCTCCGTGGGGCGATAGTAGTTTGTATCAACGCAAACAACCTCCTGTCCTGCTTTTACGGCGTATTGAGGATTTGCGCACGCGACAACGACCGCTTTTTCTTCTGATCCGGTGCCGGAAAAACGCAGCGAAATACAAAGTGCTTCGAAAGCCTTTATAGCAAATTCACGCACCGTGGTTGTGGTGCCGGTAGCGATCACGAAGTCCTCCGCCTGCTCCTGCTGCATCATGAGCCACATCGCTTCAACGTAATCTTTTGCGTGCCCCCAATCGCGCCGGGCATCGAGATTTCCCAGGAAAAGGGTTGATTGAAGACCGAGCGCTATGCGGCAGGCCGCGCGGGTAATTTTGCGACTCACAAATGTTTCGCCGCGCACGGGAGATTCATGGTTGAATAAAATACCATTCGCTGCGAACATCCCATAGGCCTCACGGTAATTCACTGTGATCCAATAGGCATAAAGCTTGGCTACCGCATACGGCGACCGTGGATAAAAAGGCGTTGTCTCCTTCTGTGGAACCTCCTGTACCAGCCCGTATAGCTCAGACGTTGATGCCTGATAGAATTTTACTTTCGAGGTCAGCCCCAGGAGTCGAATGGCCTCCAGTATCCGGAGGGTTCCCAGGCCGTCTACGTTGGCGGTGTATTCCGGGGTATCGAAACTCACCTTCACATGCGACATTGCGCCAAGGTTGTAAATCTCGTCTGGCTGAATTTCCTGCACAAGCCGGATCAGGTTGGCAGCATCTGAAAGGTCGCCGTAGTGAAGTTTCAGCCTTACATTCTTTTCGTGCGGATCCTGATAAAGATGATCAATCCGGTCTGTATTAAACAGGGAACTTCTTCTTTTTATACCATGCACCTCATATCCTTTTGAAAGGAGTAGCGCAGCAAGATAAGCGCCGTCTTGTCCTGTGATCCCGGTAATTAATGCTCTTTTCATCGGTACGTCCTAGCAATTGAATTATTTACTGTTCCTGATAGCATGCACCAGGTCGATGGATGGTTTTGCGTCCGCCA
>DASPJC010000174.1:0-7685 GCA_035628815.1 Ohtaekwangia sp.
GATGGATGGTTTTGCGTCCGCCAGTCCGAATCCATTGCCCTTCAGGATCTCCTCGTAGCTGCGGGTGTGCAGGTCGGTAAAGCCCTCGCTGAATTCTATTTCTTCACCTTCTATCCGGATCGATCGGAATGTACGTTGGCCTTTTGCTTTCACGGCATCCGGAAGCGTATCAGGATTGATGCTTAACATCCACTTCACCCGTGCGCGCCGCAGCGTTAAAGTGCCCTCGGCGGTATGTTCGCTCTGCGCGGTGACGCGGCTATCCTGCACGTCGCCGAATATCCAAAGCAGCATGTCAAAAAAATGAATGCCAATGTTCGTGGCAACGCCTCCCGATTTCGACAGGTCGCCTTTCCAGCTGATCTGGTACCAGTTGCCGCGCGATGTGATGTAAGACAGGTCAATGTCGTATATCTTTTGCGGATCAGATTTCGCTATTTTTTCTTTTAAAGCAATGATGGTCGGATGCAGCCGCAGCTGAAGTATGGTGTAAACTTTTTTTCCGGTCTCCCTTTCGATTTCCGAAAGCGCGTCGACATTCCACGGATTTAACACCAGGGGCTTTTCACATATCGCATCGGCCTGATGACGGAGCGCAAAACGGATATGGGAATCGTGAAGGTAGTTGGGCGTGCAGATGCTGACATAGTCGATCTTTGTGCCGTTTCGTTTCAGTTTGTCGAGGTGACGATCGAAGCGTTCAAATTCCGTGAAGAAATCCGACTTCGGAAAATATGAATCAAGAATACCAACCTGGTCAAATTTGTCCAGTGCGGCTACCAGGTTATTACCGGTTTCCTTGATTGCTTTGAGGTGCCGGGGCGCAACGAATCCCGCTACGCCGATCAGTGCAAAGTTTTTCATCAATAAATCGATTTTATGGCGATCAAAGCTTCAGGGCCATAGACACGCTAATCCCCCGTTCCGTTGCAAGCCTTATATTCATAATGTAGCTGCCGGTACGGATGCGTGGCAAAGGCTGAAAAGCGAGCAAACTTAACGCAAAATAAACACCCGACCGTCATTGAACAGCCTAAAATCCACCGGTACCGGCCATCGTATCCAGAATCCTTTCAGCTGTTCGCCCTATCCCATAAAGCCCTTCATTGGAAACGATTTCGCGGGCAAAAAACTGGTTCCGGGCAGCCATTATCGCATCGTAGTCGACGCCGGCCAGGGTATTGTAGCCATGGGTGACCAATTCCGTCCATTCGGTTTGATCGCGAACGGTAATGCAATGCCTGCCAAAAAAATAGGCTTCTTTCTGTAGCCCGCCGCTGTCCGTTATCACCAACCCGCAGCGTGTGAGGAGATAAACCATCTCGAGGTACCCTACAGGTTCGGTAACTATCAACGATTTATTAAGGGGCAGGGAAAGTTTATCCAGGCGCGCACGGGTTCGCGGATGCAGCGGAAGAACGACAGGCGTCTCCATTGAGATGTCATTGAATGCGTGGACCAACCGTTTTAACCGGCCGGCATCATCGGTGTTTTCGGCCCTGTGCAGGGTGGCGAGAACGAAGCTCTCCGGCAACGGGAACACCGGTTTAACACCCCGGTCCTTGTAATAAACGGCAACGTCTTTCATGATGTCGCCGACTTCGTGGACGGCACAGGCAAAATGATCGAATCCCTCGCGTTGCAGGTTATTGAGAGCATCGCGCGAAGGACAGAACAACAGGTCGGCGATCCGATCCGTGAGAATGCGGTTTATTTCTTCGGGCATGCTCATGTTAAAGCTTCTCAACCCGGCTTCCACGTGGGCTACCTTCAGGTGAATCTTTTTTGCCGTCAACGCACCGGCTAAGGTTGAATTGGTATCACCGTATACAACTACGCCGTCAGGTTTTTCTTTGAGGAGAACAGGTTCGATACCCATCATCATGCGACCTGTCATGTCGCCGTGAAAAGAACTGGCCACGTTCAGCTGATAATCCGGCAGCGGAATGTCCATTTGCCGGAAGAAGACATCACTCATATTATCGTCGTAGTGCTGGCCGGTGTGAACGATCACTTCCTGCACGTCCGAACGCGAGGCGATGGCCCTGCTCAACGCCGCAGCCTTGATGAATTGTGGCCGCGCCCCCAGAATGGTAACGATTTTCATTTCCTTAATCCTTTTTGTATTACCTCATATTCGGGATATGTGATCAGCACAGCTTTATGCCTTCCATGAAATACGAACAAGCTTCCGGCCGCCGCACCCGAAGCACCGGATACATGAATAGCCGTGAACAAATCGTCGAGGTTCGCCGCACCGCCGCATGCCACGACCGGAATATCCACAGCGGCAGTGATCTTCTTCAGCATGGCATGATCATATCCCTTCATGGTGCCATCAAGATCGATCATGTTGACAAATAACTCACCCGCGCCGCGCTGCTGCAGGTGGACCGCATGCTTCATCGGATCGAGCCCGGTATTTTTCCGGCCGCCGTGACTGTACACCGTGTACCGGCCCAGGAGGTTTTTTTTTATATCCATCGACGCAACGATGGTGGAGCTACCAAAACTATCGGCGGCCTGTTTTACCAGGTCAGGCTGAGTAACGCAAACCGTATTCAGGATTACCTTTTCAAGGCCGCTCTGAATCAGTTTCCTGATCTGCGCGATGGTTGTAATGCCGCCGCCGTATCCCAGGGGTGAAAAACACTCGGAAACAATTTCACGGAGATAGTCATATTGCGGTTCCGAAGCGCCTGGCGTAGCTCCGATATCGAGAATGATCAGCTCGTCGACTTCTTTTTCATTAAAGATCTTGACAGCGTTGATGGGGTCGCCCACATAAACCGGATCTTTGAATTTCACGGTTTTTACCAATCCACGGCCTTTCAGGAGCAACACGGGAATGATACGGGGTAGGGCCATGATCAGAATTTATCGACGAAGTTTTTTAGGAGGATGCTGCCGAATTTATGACTTTTTTCCGGGTGAAACTGAACGCCGGCGATGTTCTCCTTCTCAAAGGCGGCATCGAACGGCACGCCGTATGTGTTTTTTGCCAGGATGTCTTCAGCGGTCGCGCAGGAGATATAATACGAATGCACAAAGTAGAATCTCGCCAGCCCCGGCATGTCGCCGAACAAGCGACTCGGTTTTACAGGCATCACATCATCCCAGCCAATATGCGGAACCGAATATCTCGTATTGCCAACCATCTGCGGAAAGCGAACTACTTCCCCGTTGATCCACGATAATCCGGGTAGTTTACCTTCTTCGCTCCGGTGACACATCAACTGGGCGCCGAGACAGATGCCAAGAACAGGAGTCCCTGCAAGTTTTCTTTCATTCAGCACATCAATCACACCTGACTCCCTGAGCCTGGTAACACCGTAATCGAAAGAACCTACTCCGGGAAGTATGATTTTGGAAGCCAGGCGAATGCGCTCCGGGTCGCCTGTAATTTCAGCTGCCGCGCCGAGCTTATGCAGCATGTTTTTTATGGAGCCAATATTGCCCGCCTCATAGTCTACAATGGCAATCATATTATCCTGCTTATGGCGATTTCCTATTGCTGCGCCTGTTGTTTCGTGACCTTTCCGTTCACCAGCGCGTACCGTTCGCCGCTTTCCGGGCAAATAGCCTTACCGTTTGAGTCAAAGATCAATTTGTAACCGAATTCACTCATCCAGCCGGTTTGCCGCGCCGGATTACCGATCACCAGCGCGTAGTCGGGAACGTCTCTCGTAACCACGGCACCTGCGCCAATGAAGGCATAACGACCGATGGTGTGACCACAGATGACCGTGGCATTCGCCCCGATGGAAGCACCTTGCTTCACCAGCGTTTGCGCATATTCATTCTTCCGGTTAACCGCGCTTCGCGGATTCATGACGTTGGTAAAAACCATCGAAGGCCCCAGAAATACATCATCTTCGCACACGACGCCGGTGTAGATCGACACGTTGTTCTGTACTTTCACATTTCTGCCAAGAATCACGCCGGGTGACACCACCACATTCTGACCGATGTTGCAGTTTTCGCCGATCTGGCAACCCGGCATGATGTGTGAAAAATGCCAGATCTTCGTACCGGCTGCGATGGTGCAACCTTCATCTATCACGGCGGTGGAATGACTGAAGTATGCTTTGTTGTCGCTCATGCCGAAAATTTTTTGATGATGTCACAAATATACGCCAGCTGATCTTCCGTCATTTCTGTATGGATGGGCAACGAAATTACGCTTCTGGAAAGTTCTTCGGTTACGGGAAACGATCCTTCCCCGAGTCCGTCCCGCCGATAGGCCTTCTGCAGGTGCAGCGGCACGGGATAATAAATCATGGTTGGTATGACATGCTCTTCAAGGTGCTTTTTGAACGCATTGCGTTTGCCGCCTTTTATTTTCAGCGTGTATTGATGAAAGACGTGGGTGCTGTTGGCTGACCGGAACGGAATAACCAGGTCCCCAATATCAGCCAGCAGGCGGTCGTAGTACGCCGCTGCATCGTTGCGCCGTTGTGTATACTCATCGATATACTGGAGCTTTACTTTCAGGATAGCGGCCTGCAACGTATCCAGCCTGCTGTTGACGCCGATGATATCATGATGATACTTCACTTTCTGGCCGTGATTGGCGATCATCCTGATCTTCTCAGCAAGTGCGTTGTCATTAGTAAAAATTGCGCCACCGTCGCCGTAGCAACCGAGGTTTTTCGAAGGAAAAAACGAAGTGGTTCCGATCACGCCCATGGTGCCTGCCTTCCGGACCGTACCATCGCTGAAAGTATAGGCTGCGCCCAGGGCCTGCGCGGCGTCCTCTATAATATGAAGCTTATGCTTTTCAGCAATCTTCAACAACGGCTCCATGTCGGCGCATTGACCGTATAAATGCACCGGTACGATAGCCGCTGTTTTGCCGGTGATCCTGTCTTCAATTGCCGACGGTTCAATATTAAATGTGCGTGGGTCGACGTCCACAAACACCGGTGTAAGTCCTAACAGTGCGATAACCTCTGCAGTCGCCACATACGTATGAACCGGAAGAATAACCTCATCACCAGGCTTCAATCCCAGTGCCATCATGGCAATCTGCAATGCGTCCGTTCCGTTCGCACAGGGGATTACAAAACCTGCTCCGGTGTAAACCGCCAGGTCATCCGCGAAAGCACTCACCTGCGGCCCCTGAATAAAGGCAGTCGAAGACAACACTTCCTGAATAGCTTCATCCACCTCCGTCTTGATACGGACGTATTGCAGATGAAGATCCGCCATCTTGATTTTCTCCATACTCAATTCAACTAGAGCCGTGCCGTGATGAGGTCTTTGCGTAAAAAGCCTTTGACGTCGTAGACAACGGTCGATTCATGGCTGATTTTTTTCCAGTCCAGTGAAGCAAATTGCTCGTGACTGACTGTAAGGACGATCGCATCGTATTTCCGGTCTGGTGCTTCAATCATTGACAGCCCGTATTCATGTGCTACTTCGTCGCGGTCGGCATTGGGATCGTATACGTCGACCATTGTTCCAAAACTCTGCAATTCGCGAATGACGTCCACCACTTTGCTATTGCGTATATCAGGGCAATTTTCCTTGAACGTTATACCCAGGACCAGTACATGCGATCCTTTGATGAGGACATTGCGTTGTGCCATCAGTTTGATGACGCTGTTGGCAATGTAAATACCCATGTTATCATTGATTCTCCGGCCGGACAAGATAACCTCCGGATGGTAGCCGAGGCTTTCTGCTTTGTGTGTTAAATAATACGGATCCACGCCGATGCAGTGTCCACCGACCAGCCCGGGTCTGAAAGGAAGGAAATTCCATTTTGTTCCGGCGGCTTCCAGAACCTCATGGGTATCGATGCCCATGCGGTCAAAGATAAGCGCGAGTTCATTCACGAAAGCGATATTGACGTCGCGCTGCGAGTTCTCAATGACTTTTGCCGCTTCGGCAACCTTAATGCAGGACGCTTTGTGGGTGCCCGCGGTGATGATCCTCCGGTAAAGCTCGTCGACTTTCTCCGCGATTTCCGGCGTACTGCCGCTGGTCACTTTTTTGATCGTGCTCACGCGGTGCAACTTGTCGCCGGGGTTGATGCGCTCGGGTGAATACCCACAAAAGAAATCAGTGTTATACTTCAGGCCACTTTCCTTTTCAAGAATGGGCACACACACTTCTTCGGTACATCCGGGGTATACGGTGGATTCGTAGATCACGACATCTCCCTTTTTCAAAACGGTCCCAACGGTTTTGCTGGCGTGCTGCAAAGGATGCAGGTCTGGTTTTTTAAATTCATCGACCGGTGTGGGTACGGTCACGATGTAGTAATTCGCGGATCTGATATCCTCGACGTCATAAGAAAATGTAAGCTTCGACGCCTGCTGCAACGTAGGCGCATCCACTTCGCGTGTCCGGTCATGTCCGCTTTTGAGTTCGTTAATCCGTTCCTGGTTGATATCGAACCCAACGACGTCCAGGATCTTGCCGAATTCAACTCCCAACGGCAGTCCAACATATCCAAGTCCTATGATTCCGATCTTATCCATTGTTTCTTTTTTCATCATAATATTCCAGGTACCACTCGATAAATTTCCCGATCCCCTCCTCCAGGGAGGTCGATGGCTTGAAATCGACTTCCCGAATCAGGTCGTCTATGTCTGCAAAAGTTTCCGGGACGTCGCCAGGTTGCAGCGGCAGAAGATTTTTAATAGCTTTTTTCCCGATCTTTTCCTCTATGACTTCTATAAAATGCGACAACTCCACAGGGTTGTTATTACCGATGTTATAAATGCGGTATGGCGCGAAACTCGTTGCAGCATCGGGGCTCACGCCACTCCATCCTTCGTCTGGCCGCGGGATCGCCGGCACGAGCCTGACAATGCCCTCAACAATATCATCGACGTACGTAAAGTCCCGTCGCATTTTGCCCTCGTTATAAACATCAATGGGTTTTCCTTCCAGGATGGATTTTGCAAAAATAAACAACGCCATGTCCGGCCGGCCATGCGGTCCGTACACGGTGAAGAAGCGCAAACCCGTTGTCGGCAGGTTGTACAATGCCGAATATGTATGCGCCATTAACTCATTTGATTTTTTTGATGCCGCATACAATGAAATCGGATGATCGACGTTGTGATGGACCGAAAAAGGCATTGTTTTATTGGCGCCGTAGACAGAACTGGAGGACGCATAAATGAGATGCTGAATCTGATTGTGACGGCAGGCTTCCAGAATGTTCAGAAATCCATGAATATTGCTCTCAAGGTATGCGTAGGGGTTGACAATGGAGTATCGCACACCAGCCTGTGCGGCCAGGTTAACCACGTAGTCAAATGCCTGTTCCACAAAAAGCTTATCGATGAACTTCTTATCGGTGATATCGCCCTTCACAAAAACAAAACCAGGGATCGCTTTAAGCAACGCTAACCGCGATCGCTTGAGATTTACGTCATAGTAATCATTGAGATTATCGATACCCGTTACCCGGTATCCCCGTTCTATTAACTTTTTCGTAAGGTGAAATCCGATGAAGCCCGCGGCACCTGTAACCAAGACAGAATGTGGATTTGACATTGAACGTGAAGCGTCGTTTAAAAACAGACCGCAAAATTAAATAAATTAAGCCTCCGCCAGCAATTCAAGGCTAATTTGTATAAAATTGCAGCTATGGAGGCGCGAAATACCACCGACGAAATTGACCTTTTAGAGATCCTCGCAAGGCTTTACAGCAATCTCAAGAACAA
>DASPJC010000175.1:0-9007 GCA_035628815.1 Ohtaekwangia sp.
GCCCGGCAACAACAACGCGAGGAACAAATATATAAGCTGTCTTCCCTTCATGGTACTGGAATAAAAAAGGCTTAAGTGATTTTCTTAAGCCTTTGAACATATCGTTGATGATCTTTTAAAACCTGACCGTCGAAATGTAACTACCTTCATAGATAAACGCGCCGATCATCCAGATAATGAACACCAGGGGAATCATAATGGACCAGAACAATACCTTTACTTCGTAACGCAGGTGCATGAATTCTCCGACGATATATCCGGCCTTCACGATCGTCATGATGATAAAGGTCCATACCCGAATGTCTTTCAGTTCATGCGGAACGAGAAACGCGACCGCGAACTCAACGGCCGTAATAAGGCCAAGGATACCGGCAACGCGCCAAAGCTTTTTTATTTTCTCCCGGTCGGGAGGCAATACGTTTACGTGGTGCGTTTCTTCAGAGTGATCCATAGTGTATCAGTTAAAGTCTTGTTAAGTTAAACCAGGTAGAAAAACGTAAACACAAATACCCATACGAGGTCCACAAAGTGCCAGTATAAACCGACTTTCTCCACCATCTCGTAATGGCCTCTTCGTTCATACACGCCTGTCACCGTATTGTAGTACACCATAAAATTCAGGCAGACACCGCTGAACACGTGAAAGCCGTGAAAGCCGGTGATGAAGAAAAAGAAGGCCGCAAAATCCGGTGGCCCATACTGGTTATTGACAAGGTTTGCACCGAAGAACTTAGTACCTTCTGCAACAGCGGAACCATGGTGGGAGCCATGGATAAAGTGCGACCATTCCCACGCCTGGCAGCTGAGGAATGCGATACCGCCCAAAATTGTCCAGAGCATCCACTTTTCAACGTCCTTGCGATCCATCCGGTGACCGGCTTCTACGGCAAGCACCATCGTCACGCTACTCATGATCAGGATGAACGTCATGATTCCCACGAACACCAGCGGCAAGGCAACGCCTTCCAGGAAGGGCACGCTTTCGTATACTTTTTCCGGAATAGGCCAGTATGACTGGTCGAATTTAAAAGCCTCAACGGTGCCGGTATAAGCTTTGTGCGCTGAGCGTACCAGGCCATACGTGATCAGTAGCGCGGAGAAGGTAAAGGCATCGGACAATAAAAAGAACCACATCATGAGCTTGCCATAGCTGGCGCCCATGGGTGATGCGCCACCGTCCCATGCGCTGCTTCCTTGAGTTGATGCCACTGAGGTACTTGCCATTTTGCTTATTCGTTAGGAGTTTAATACTGTTTTTTGCCTGGTTTTCTTTAGCGGTTCAATAATAGGAAGACGAACAAATATAGCCAAAGAACATCTAAAAAATGCCAATAAGTAGCGCACATTTCCAGCTGCGCCAGGTTTTTGGAATGGACTTTATAACGGAATACAGCGACCAGTGCAAAGATCAGTACGATCACCCCACTGATCACGTGCGCCCAGTGCAATCCGGAGATCACGTAAAAAAATGAACCCGAGACCGCCGTTGCATCCCGGCTGGTAAAATGCACGCGGTTGGCAATAAGATCGCTCCAGGCGACGATTTGTCCCACGAGGAACGCGACCCCCAGGATCGTCGTCAAGCCCAGTGCAAGCTTTACTGTCTCGAGGTTATCCTTTTTTGCGGCCAGGTAAGCCCAGTGCATGGTGATACTGCTGATCAGAATGATCACCGTGGTGATCCAGAACATCGGCGGCAATTCGAAAACCATCCAGCTCCCTTCGGCCTGGCGCACAATGTATGCGCTGGTGAGGCCTGCGAAAACCATCACAACGCTTGCCATGAAAAGCCACAGCGCGAATTTCCTGGGATTCATCGCCAACGGCTTCTTCGCTTCTTCAACTATTTTAATTTCAACTGCCATTACTTTTCAATTATTCAACCCTTCTAAATCTTGTCCAACAAATAAGCAATCTGCACGATCGGCAAATACAGGAACGATCCGAACATGATCTTCAGCGCCGACCTCCTGTCACCCGACTTCATCAATGAAAATGTCTGCGCGAAGAACAACACACCACAGAGCGTTGCGACAATCGCGGAATTCACACCGGTGATGCCGAATGTAGCGGGTAAAAGGCCCAGTGGGATAAGGAACATCGTGTAAATCATAATCTGGATCGCGGTGTTCATATCCTTTTGGCCACCGGACGGAAGCAACTTGAATCCGGCTTTTTTATAGTCATCGTCTGCTACCCAGGCGATCGCCCAGAAATGGGGAAACTGCCAGATGAACTGAATGCCGAAAATGATCAGTGCTTCGTGCGCGATGGCACCGGTTGCGGCGGTCCATCCCAGCAGTGGCGGTAGTGCCCCTGGAATTGCGCCCACGAAAACGGCAATGGGACCCACGCGCTTTAAAGGCGTATACAAAAAGCTGTACAGGATCATGGAGATCACCGACAGCGTTACCGTCAGCAGATTCGCGTACACCATCAGGATGGCAATGCCGGCAAGGAAACAGATAACAGCAAATGCAATCGCTTCGTTAACGGACAGCCTGAGCGTTGGCAGCGGCCGGCCCATGGTGCGTATCATCAGCTTGTCCAGGTCCTTTTCGATCACCTGGTTAATGGTGACGGAGGCTCCCGAAATCAGAAAGCCACCCAGGAAGACCATCAACAGGGCAGTCCAGTTGACGGGCGATGAAGCCAGCACATATCCAAAGGCGCATGAAAAGGCGACCAGAAAAGAAAGCCTGAATTTCAGTAATTCGCCGTACGCCCTGGCTTTGGCCATGACGTATGCTCCTCCCGAATGTTGTTGAATCTCCCCGGCTATCATGTATCTATCAAAACAGATTCTTCTTTTAAACGCAGCTTCAGCAGCAATAAAAACTGCATCCCGAACGTAACGGTGGCAAGCAGTAAATGCACCGGCTGAAGGAAAGCAGGAACGGCATAAAGGGCCATGCCTGCCCCTGTCAAAATTGTCCCCAAAATTAACAGGATAAGGATAAGTGCGAAAGTTTTTAGCCTGCCACTTTTCACCAATTTGTAGATTAACCCTACGTGCAGCAGCACCACGATCCAGGAAAAGGACCGGTGTATGTCGAAGGGCTGGCCGATCTCTCCAATCCAGTTCTCCCGCGCGGCCCGGGAAGCCACCTCGTCCAACGCTTCACGCACCTGGGTACCCAGCGCAATCTGCACCAGCAAAACAGCAATACAGGCCAGCAACCACCAGACATTTCCCGACCGGCGCACCGGCTGTTCATCGCTGGCGACGAAATAGAGATAGATCAGCATTGCAACCAGCACCAGGGCCAGGAACATGTGCGCGGTTATTGTCCAGGGTGTGAGATTGGTGGAAACCACGATAGATCCGATCCATCCCTGGAATACCACCAGTATAAAAGACAGCAACGCCACGACGGTGAGCCTGCGCTCGAATCGCCAGAACTTTATCGATGAAATGAAGACACTGAATATAAGAAAGCCGATGATCACGCCTACGACCCTGTTCATGTATTCGATGCGGGTCTTGACAGGGTTAAAGTCATTCTCGTGCAGTACCGTTGGATCGGCCAGCAGTTTTTCTGCAGTCTCTTTCATACCCAGAACGGAAAGGTACTTCGCAAAACGCTGGTTCTTTTCGTGGCGGTGCGCGGCGTAAATTTCCTTGTAGTTGGCGGGAAGTTCTTCCACACGTGAAGGCGGCACCCATTGACCAAAACATTTCGGCCAGTCAGGACAACCCATGCCGGCGCCGGTGCTTCGCACAATCCCCCCGACGAGAATCAGGAGATAAACGGCTATCAGGGTTGCTAAAATAAGTTTGCGAAATGACCGCATGTCAACGATGTCCGGGTTTGCAGGTGCCCTGCGCAGTCTATGCAGGGCACATGAAACCAGTTAGTGCTTCGGACCGGTGGTCGTACTGCCTCCGTTGCCCGTCTCCAGTCTGATCAGATCATTTTCATGGGGAAGGTTTGACTCCGGCGTTTCTGAGTAAGGAACCGTCTGCGGAATAAAGTCTTCCTTCGAACCTGGCTTGCTATAGTCATAAGGCCAGCGGTAAACAGCGGGGATTTCGCCCGGCCAGTTGCCGTGACCCGGATTGCGTGGCGTAGTCCACTCCAGTGTATTGGAATTCCATGGGTTGGCCGGTGCCAGTCGTCCGCGGAACATGCTGTAAAAGAAGTTAAACAGGAAAATGAATTGTGCGGCCAGTGTTACAATGGCGGCAATACTCACCAGCATGTTCAGGTCCGAAAATCCGCTGAAAGTTTCAAAGTTTGTCCAGGAGTAATATCTCCGCGGAAAGCCAGCGACGCCGATGTAATGCAACGGGAAGAACACCATGTAAACACCTACAAAGGTGATCCAGAAGTGAAGCTGTCCGAGCCCCTCGTTCATCATGCGGCCAAACATCTTCGGGAACCAGTGATAGATACCGGCCAGCATACCGAAGAACGAAGCGCTTCCCATTACCAGGTGAAAGTGCGCGACCACGAAATACGTATCGTGCAGCTGAATGTCGATCGCCGAGTTGCCCAGGAAGATCCCGGTGATACCACCGGTCAGGAAGAACGATACCATACCAATGGAAAACAGCATACCGGACGTAAACCTGATGTTGCCCTGCCAGAGCGTGGTAACATAGTTGAAGATCTTAACGGCCGACGGTACGGCGATGATCAGGGTAAGGAGCATGAAGATCGATCCGAGGAAAGGATTCATCCCGGTGACGAACATATGGTGCGCCCATACGATGAAGGAAAGAATAGCGATGAAGAGCATGGAGCCGATCATGGCTTTGTAGCCGAAGATCGGTTTACGGGAGTTTGTTGCAATGATCTCCGATGAGATACCCAGTGCGGGCAGCAACACGATGTATACTTCGGGGTGTCCCAGGAACCAGAACAAATGCTGGAACAGGATGGGACTTCCGCCTTCATGCGCGAGGGCTTCGCCGCCGATGTAGATGTCGGAGAGGTAAAAGCTCGTTCCGAAGCTCCGGTCGAAGATGAGCAGCAACGCCGCGGCGAAAAGAACCGGGAACGAAAGCAAACCGATAATGGCGGTGAAAAGAAGCGACCAGATCGTCAGCGGCATCTTGGTGAAAGACATGCCACGTGTCCGGAGGTTGATGATCGTTGCGATATAGTTGATACCGCCGAGCAGTGAGCTGACGATGAACAACGCCATTGCTACCAGCCACAACGTCATGCCTAAGCCTGAACCATTGATAGCCTGTGGCAATGCGCTGAGCGGCGGATAAACCGTCCATCCTCCTGCGGCCGGGCCTTTATCCAGGAAGAGGGAAATAAACATAATGGCACTGGCCAGAAAGAAGAACCAGTACGACAGCATGTTCAGGAAACCGGACGCCATATCCCGTGCGCCGATCTGCAATGGAATAAGAAAGTTCGCAAAGGTACCGGTCAGACCGGCCGTGAGCACGAAGAATACCATGATGGTACCGTGCATGGTGACCAGGGCCAGGTAGAATTCGGGGTCGAGTTTGCCTTCGGTCGTAATCCAGTCGCCGAGTACCGGTCTCAGCCATTCCAAGCTCGCTTCGGGGAAACCGAGCTGCAGGCGGAAAATAACGGAGAGCGTACCGCCCAGCAATGCCCAGATAATACCCGTAAGGAGGAATTGCTTGGCGATCACTTTGTGATCCTGACTGAAAATATATTTTGTCCAGAAGTTACCTTCGTGATGATCGTGCTCGTCGTGATCATCGTGATGGTGAACGTCCTGATGAAGGTGAATATCGGTTGTTGCCATGTCGTTGTTGATCTTAGTTCAAACTGCTTCTTATTCTTTCGCTTTCGCTACGCCTGTCCCCGGGTCGTTCTCAAAGCCGGCTTTTATCATTGCGGCTTCCTTCAATGCAGCGGGTACCTTGTCCATGTATTTGGGATTCTGTTTCAGCCATGATTCCTGTGCGGCTTTCCAGCGTTCGTAATCTTCCGGCTCATCCACGACAACCGGCATTTTCATCGAAAAGTGTCCGCGTCCACAGATTTCCGCGCAGGCCAGCTCGTAGTTGAAGTTCGGGTTGCGCGTTTCACGACGCATCTCTTCGGTGGTTTTCGTAGCGATAAATTTAAACTGCGTCTGCATACCCGGGACAGCATCCATTTTCACACGGAAATGCGGCAGGTATACGCTATGTAAAACATCTTTTGCCCGGATCTTCAACAACACTTCCTTGCCTTTGGGAATGTGAAGCTCGAGCGATTTGAAATCATCAAAAGAGTTTTTGTCCGTCAGGTCCAGCCCGAATTCATTGCCGAAGTTGTCGATCAGTTTGAAATTCACCCGGCCGAGTTCGCCGTCCTTGTTGCCGGGGTAACGTGCGGTCCATGCGAACTGCTGTGCGATCAGCTCGACGACTTCAGCTTCCTTTGAGGCGGGCGCGGTAATGTCATTCCAGGCGCGGAGACCGGTAAAGATCAGCACGGCCAGCACGATCGCCGGGATGATGGTCCAGGCCAGCTCCAGGTAGTGATTGTCCGGATAATATTTTGCACGACGATCCTTACGGTATCGGTACTGGTAAATAAAGACAAACATCACAACGCTGATGATCACGAATGCAGCAACGGTTACTGCCATGGTGATCCAGAACAGGGTATCGGTGCGCAGGCCGTGCTCAGAGGCAACCGGCAAATTGTAATCGTCGAAATGAGCGAAGGAGTACCAAAAGAAACCTCCGATGCTCAGGATCATGAATACGATAAAAAGGGCCGCATTCAGACTGTTGTTAGGGGAAATTCTGTCATCATCCGTCTGGCATTTGGCGATGCTCACCAGGTTACTCACCCGGAAAATCATATAGATGATCGCCAGAACCAGTAAAACACCTAAAACAATAATCAAACTCATCATAGCGGTTTCTTATAAATTAAATGTGGTGATGAAGACTCTCTTGTAACATCGGGTCATTTTTTCCGAACAGCGGCACCTTTGACAAGCTGTTCAGCACGACCAGCAGGAAGGCGGAAGCGAATATCAGCGCCATGCCGATCTCCAGTAAGCCAATGCCTCCGTCGTGCTTCATAACACCCGGCGTAACCATATTAAAAAAGTCAAACCAGTGACCGATGATGATGATGGGACAAACCACCTTCAGCATGGAGATCTGCCGCTTGGCATCCCGTGTCATGAACAGCAGGAATGGCAGCACAAAGTTCACGATCAGGTTCAGGTAGAAGATCCAGCTGTAAGGGCTGTTGCGCATGCGCTCAATGAAATAAGTTGTCTCTTCCGGAATGTTGGCATAATAGATCAGCAGGAACTGGCTGAACCAGATGTAGGTCCAGAAGATGGTGAAGGCGAAACAGAATTTTCCGAGATCGTGCAAATGGTTGGCGTTGACAATCTTGAGGTATCCTGACTCTTTCAACACAGCGGCGATCAATGTAATGACGGCTAAACCGGTTACCCACCAGCTGGCGAATACGTACCATCCAAACATGGTTGAGAACCAGTGCGTGTCGATGCTCATCACCCAATCCCACGCTGCTATCGAAGAGCTTACGGCAAAAAAGACTAGGAACCATGCCGAGAGGGTGCGGTTTTTATACCAGTACGCCGTGGTGCCTTCGAGATCCTCCGCACGCATGTTTCTACGGATCATGCGGAAGAACCAGTACCACATGCCGAAGAACAACACCATTCTGAAAAGGAAGAATACAGGGAAGGTTCCGCCTGCGAGCGGCCAGAAAAAGAACGGCGCTTTTCCGGAAATGATTGCGTCATACCCGGCGCCTTGCTCGTCATAAAGATAATTGTGCGTCCAGTGGAATATATCGTGATGCGTGACAACCCATAGGACCAGCGATAAAATACCGGCAACCGGTATCCATGTTCCCATTGCCAGTCCGATGCGTGTTACGCCGACAGACCAGCCTGCCTGCGCGGCATACTGTATGGCCACGAAAAACAGGCCGATGATGCCGAGCCCTGTAAAGAAGATATTGTTCTGCCAGAGGGAAGTATACACGCGCTTCAGCCATACCGGCGTTTCATCATGATGGCCCTCCCCGTGTCCGCCTTCCGTGGCTTCAGGCTGTACCGAGGCCACCAGCTCGCTACTGTGAAGCGCGCCGTGGTGTTCAGCGCCACCGTCCTTCTTGCCTTCGTTCTTAATGGCAAGGGCCAGTCCGCCGACAAGGAACACAAGACCGGCAATGAGCAGGTAATATATCTTCTTGCGCGTCTCCGACGTGAATATGAAATGTTCTTCCCTAACTTCTACTTGATGAGCCATTGTTTTATATTTTCATTTCCCCTTCCGCTTGCACAGCCTGGGCGTTTATCATTTGTAAAATTATTTCTGCAATGTCTTCACGTACTTCGCGATCTTCCAGCGCTCCTCCGGGTTGATCTGCGAGCCATGGGGCCACATCAATCCCTTGCCATGCGTGATCACGTGGAAGATATGTCCTTCCGAAATATTCTTGAGTGCATCGCCGGTCAGGTTGGCCACACCGGCATAAGCCGATTTCTTGCCACTGCCGTCTTCCTTGTCTGCACCTTCTGCTACTTTGCCGTCACCCGTACCTTTTGCACCGTGACAATGGTCGCAATAGGTGTCGTAGAGCAGTTTTCCGTCGGCGATTACGCCAGCCGTTGAGTCCAGCGGGTTTTTCAGGTTTGCAGCAAAGGCGAGACTGTCTTTTCCGAGACGGTACGGAAGCCAGCCCTGCTTGTTTCTGGGTACGGTATTGGGCGCGGGAACACGCATGTTCATCCGGTGCGGGTTAAGCATGTTACTGTTGAAGAATTCGGCATGTCCTTCACCCCCATCCGGTGCTTTGGGATATTCGATGGATGTTACCCAGCGACCTGCATCCCAATCGGTGATCTGGGTATATGGTTCGTAGGCGACAGAGTGATACATGTTCGGCGCATATTCTGTTCCCTGATCATCGCCCCCGGCACCACACGCGGTCAACAGCGCGGCGGCGGAAATACCTATGAATAAATGTTTTGCTAGACGCATAATCTGTATTCTCCGTTATTCGAAATTCTTTTCATTCACTTCTGA
>DASPJC010000176.1:0-12200 GCA_035628815.1 Ohtaekwangia sp.
CAACAACGATGCGGCCGCGACGACGGAAAGCGCTGCCGTCGTTATCAAAGTCATCACCAACGACACGGATGTGGATGGAACGATTGATCCCGCCACAGTCGACCTCAATACCACGCTGGCGGGAATCCAGGCCAGCAATACGATAACGGCAGGGACCTTCACGGCTTCGGCAACCGGGGATGTGACGTTCACCCCCACAGGAACCTTTAGCGGCGTGGCGACCCTGGGTTACCGGGTAAATGACAACAGCGGAGGAACGTCCAATACAGCCACCATTTCCGTGACCGTCACGGCGGTCAATGACCCCCCCGTTGCAGTGAATGATGCCGCGACGACCAACGAAGACATCGCGGTTAACATCAATGTCGTTTCCAATGACAGCGATGAAGATGGAAGTATAAACCCCTCGTCGGTCGACCTGAATACGGCCAGTGCCGGAATTCAAAACAGTAACGTAACGACTTCCGGAACCTTTACCGTCAATGCGGGGGGCGTCGTGAACTTTGCGCCGGCGGCTAACTTCACCGGGACCGTGAGTGTCGATTATACCGTCAATGATAATGTCGGTTTGACCTCCAACGTCGCCACGATTACCATCACCGTCAATCCCGTCAACGATGCTCCCGTGGCTGGGAATGATGCTGTATCGACAAACGAAGATACACCTGTAACGTTCAACATCCTCGATAACGATGTTGATGTGGACGGCACTATTAATCCGGCTTCGGTATTGCTCAGTGCGTCAACCAGTAGCGGAGGAAGTTTCACCGTGACTGCGGGCGCTGTGACCTTTACACCGAATGCAAATTTCTCCGGCGTCACTTTCCTGACGTACCGCGTCAAAGACAATCTTGATGCACTTTCCAACAGTGCCACGATTACGGTTACGGTGAATCCGGTGAACGACCCGCCTTCCTTTAACGAGATAAGTGATCAGCGCGTACTCCAGAATTCCGGGCCAAAGAACGTTTCCATCATCGGCATTTCACCAGGCCCCCTGGAAAGTGAACAATTGCTCATCAATGCCACTTCCGGAAACACCTCGCTGATCCCGCATCCCACCATCACGTACAACGGTACGGCAGCCACGGCGACATTGTCCTTTACGCCCGCGGCAGGCCAATCTGGTGTCGCCGATATCACCGTAAAGATTGTGGACACGGGCCTGAACGAATTTACACGCCAGTTTCAAATTGAGGTACTCGAAGTAAATATCATTTCGGATCCCGCCACAGTCATCGCGCCATTACAACTCTATACCTACAATATCGCGTTAACAGCAAACCTTCCGGAAACGCTGACCATTGTGGCCACCCAGAAACCTGCGTGGCTCACGCTGTCATCCACGGGTGTTAATACAGCCCGGTTGCAGGGAACCCCGCCCGCGAATGCATTGCACCTGAATCCCATTACCATACAGGTGAAGTCCGGGGCAACGGTCCTCGACGAGCAGTCGTATACCCTCATCGTTAACAGGGCCCCGGCCGTCAGCACTTTTTCGTTTGTCGTGAATGAAGACGTCCCGGCCAATTTCACGCAGCAGGACTTTGCCGGTGCATTCACCGACGTTGATAACAACACGTTATCGGCGGTAAAGATCGTGTCTCTCCCGGAAAGCGGCACCGTGCGGTTGAATGGCGCCGCCGTTGCCGTTGGCCAGGAGATTGGTTTTGTGGCCATCCCGAATCTGTCGTACCTGTCCGCCGAAGATTTTGTAGGGTCAGATACGTTTACCTGGACGGGCAGTGATGGCTTTGCCTACAGTACGGCGAATGCCAGTGTTAACATAACGATCAACCCGGTAAATGACGGCCCCCGCATAACGGTGATTGAAACCGATTCACTACGGTACGACCTTGGCAGCGATGAGAACGTCGTATTGACGCCATTGTTTGATGCCATTGATATCGATGACACGATGCTTACCGGTGCAACCATCGGGTTCCGTCCCGAGAATTTCCGTCCCGGGAATGACGAGCTTATTTTCTTCAATACCAGTTCAATCACCGGCGTTTTTGATGAGCTCTCCGGCATACTGACCCTTACGGGGGTTGCCCCAACGGAGGAATATGTTGCTGCCATCCGCAATATCAATTACCGGTTCAACGATTTCAGCGAGATCATCCGCGAAACGAAAAGCGTCTACTTTACGCTCACCGATGGTAAGACACCCGGTGAAACCAAGGAACGGCACATCAGTCTCATCTATACCTTTGAACCGCTTGACATTCCGAACGCATTCACGCCGGGCGGAAACGATGTCAATGAACTGTGGAAGGTAACCGATCCCGATGGTACGGGTTTTGAACAGTACAGCAGCGCGACAATACAGGTATATACAAAGCGTGGCACGTTAGTTTACGAAGCTACCGGGTTGGATAAAGGTTGGGATGGTACATTTAATGGGGAAATTCTTCCAGCAGACACATACTACTATATAATTGATTTGAAATACAATAAAATAGTCTACAAGGGAGTCGTCCTAATTCTTCGATAGCATCATGGCGGTAAAATTTTCTGCAATTGTATTCATGATGTGCGTTCTTTCCGGCGCACGAGCCCAGTTTGTGCCGAACAGTAGCCAGATGTTTCAATTCGCGACGGGGTATAACCCGGCGTTTACAGGCATCGAGCCTTATGCTGACGTCAAGCTGGGGTACCGGTATCAATGGACTGGTTTTGGCGATGCCGGGCCAAAGTTCATTAACCTTTCGGGCAGCATGCGGATTACACAGCCTGCGGATCTCATTACCCACGCGCCCCGCATGAGCAATGCCGCCGAACTGAACAAGAGCGGCTTCATACCCGCGGGAAAGCGCGCCTTTCATGCCGTGGGTATCCATGTTTTCAACGAATCGAATAATCTACTGGCGCGCACGGGCGGGATCGTCAACTATGCATTCCATTACCCGGTCTCGAAAAACACGAGATTGTCTGCGGGGGTGGGCGCGGTCATTGAAAACACGAAGCTGGATTTCGACAAGATACGGCTGGGAGAAACCAGTAAGGAAAACGATCCGTTCTACCAGTACCTGGTCCAGACTGGCGCGAGTCACACCAATGTGAGTGTGCGTGGCGGATTGTTACTGTATGGCAAGGATTTTTATTTCGGCGTATCGTATTTGCCGCTGGTCAACAAGGTTGTCAGCACGTCGGAAACTTCTTTTTCTGAAGCTTTTTATCGCGGCACGGTGCAGGCCGGCGTTTCCTTTGATATGAGCCCTGATTTCCAACTGAAGCCGAGTGTCCTTGCACTCATGCAGATGGACAACAAGTTTTCAATCGATTACAGTGTCAAGGCTTACATTAAAGAAAAAGCATGGTTCGGTGTGACTTACCGCGATGTCAAGGCTTCTGTGTTTTTACTTGGTTTTAACGTAAACCGGACCTTTGGCGCTTCATACGCGTATGAGATGTCGATGGACGGGTTCAAAACATTCAATGACGGAAGCCACGAACTGGTATTGTCGCTTCGTTTTAACAACTTTAAACAACAGATGCCTTCTGTATGGTAAAATGGTGCTGGATATTTTTTACGCTGCTGCCTGCCGTCGTCTCCGCGCAAACGTTACAGTTCGGCGAGCCGCGCAGGCTTTCAAAGGCGATCAATTCTGATTATGAGGAATCGCTCCCTTTGTTATCGCCGGACCGGACCACACTTTATTTCACCAGGCTGCTGAGCCCTGAAAACAAGGGTGGGCAATATTCCGGAACAGATGTGTGGATAAGTCGCTACGATGTGACGAAGCTCGACTGGTCGAAAGCCGACAACGGAAAGCTCGAAAACACTTCGGGCAACAACGCCGTTGTGGGGGTGGGCAGCAAAGGTGATGTTGTCTACCTGCAGCATACCGTCGCCTCCCGGGATGTCTATGGCATCTACTTTTCGAAAAAGATCGGCAACACATGGACAAGGCCGGAGCTGATCCCTGTGAAGGGTTTGGCACCCGATGGCTTCCTGGGTATGCATATTTCACCCGACTTCGATGTGATCTTTCTTTCCATGAAAGGGACCGACAGCCGGGGCGAGGAAGATCTTTACGTCAGCCTGAAAAACGGTGCAGGGGAGTGGTCTCCGCCTAAAAATCTCGGCGCCACCATCAATACCAGGGGATTTGAGATCTCTCCTTTCCTGTCAGCCGACAAACAGCGCCTGTATTTTTCAAGCAATGGTCATCCGGGTCAGGGTGATGCCGACATTTTCGTCAGCGAAAGACAGTATGGCAGCTGGGAAGTCTGGTCGGTGCCGCAAAACCTCGGCCCCAATGTCAATTCAGCCAAATTTGATGCTTACTTTTCAATTTATGGTGATTCACTAAGTTTTTTCGCCAGCAACCGCTCCGGCAAATGGAGCGACATCTATCAAAACAAGATCACCATCGACGATGGAAAAAAGGAGCAGCTGAAGATCGATACCCTGGTAAACGAAACACAGCAATTGCTCGACCAGCTCCGGACGTCCACCAAATCGATCGCCAACATCGCCGACACCAAAACGCTGATCATGTTTGACGAAAACGTATCGCGGGTACAAAGCGCGTCGGAAGAGAAACTTGAAGGGTACGTTGATTACATGCTTAAAAACGTCAAGGCCAAGCTGCTCGTGGAGTATGACAGCCGCGCGATGGACGTAACAAAATCCCAGCAACTGGTTACCCAGGATCGCGTTCGGAGGATCAAACAGCTGCTGAAATCCTATGGTATCGCCGAAGCAAGGACCGTTATCTCTGGCGGCCTGGTTAGTACACAGCCTGATCAGATCAGAAGAAACAGCTTTCAAGTCTCCATTATTCGTTAAAGGGTGGTTGAAAATCAGGTACATGCGTGAATTAACCGGTGAATTGGAATATATTTGCCGGTTATATCCGTTAAATACCCCGGTATTCAAACGACTTGTAGATAGGTAGGCCTTAATTTTTAGTATTTTTGAATTATGGATATAGTAATCCTTTTCCGCGTATTGCTCCGAAAGAAATGGTATCTGATACTGATACCCATCGTCGCAGCTGTTGCAACGTATTTTTTTACCTCCGGAATGAAGCCGATCTACATGTCGACGGCAAAGCTGGCAACAGGCTTCACCACGGATACTGAAATCAAGGTTACAGAGGAACGATTTAACCTTCGGGATGCCGACGTTAAGTTTAATAACCTGCTTCAGAACATGACTTCTGAATCGGTTTTGTCGCTGTTGTCATACCGTCTTATTCTCAATGATCTGACCAGCGCCACCCCTTTCAAGCAGTTGCGTGAAGGTGAGGAGGGAAGGCTTCGGTTCACCCCGGAGGAAAAGAAACGCGCTGTGGAGGTATTCCAGGCGAAGTATGACTCCATCCAGCTGCTCTCATCCTTCGATCCGTTCGAGAAAAAACTCCTGAACCTCCTGGCACAGCAGAATTATGCGAGCTGGCAAATGAAAGACAGGGTTCAGGTGGAACACGTGAAAGGTACCGACTTCGTCACCATCCAGCACGCCACACCCAACCCGCTCCTTTCCGCCTTTGTGGTCAACGCCCTGGGCGAGGAATATATCCGTTATGAAAATTCACTCCGGTCAAACCGCTCAGATGAGTCGGTTACTTTCTTCGAACGGCTCGCGTCAGAAAAAAAGAAAACACTGGATGAAAAGACCCGCCAGCTGAATGAATTCAAGGTCAGCAACAACGTTCTTGACTACCAGACCGAAAGCACCACCAAGATGGCCCAGATGACGGAGTATGAACTCCGGCGGGAGCAGATCATGAGTGATATTCAGCGTATCAAGATCTCCCTTGCACTGGTCAATAAGAAGCTCGCGGAATTCAACAAAGGAAGCAATCCCGATCAGGACAGGGCCACCATCAACGGAAACATCGTCCGGATCCGCGAAAAGATCACACAGCTCAACGATGAGTACACCCGTACGGGTTCGAATAACGAACAACTTCAGTCGACCATCCGTGACCTTCGGTTTCAGCTGCAGGTAGAAACCAGCAAACTGGAACAACTGGGTGCGGCATCGGTCAAGAATACCCGGCAGGACCTGATGGATCAGCAGGAGCAGTACGAGCTTGAGTTGCAGATTGCGGAGGCCAATCTCAACAACGTCAACGCGATGATCGGCAACGTGCGCGGCAGCGTGAGCGGATATGCCTCCAAAGAGGCGGCTATCACATCGCTGCAGAGCGAAGTGGACAAAGCGAAGGAAGAATACCTTCAGGCACTCGACCGTTTTAACACCGAGCAAAGCAAATCCATGATTCATTCGAGTTCTGTGCGCATCATTGTGCGTGGCCAGCCGAATGGATACCCCGAATTTTCCACCCGCTATATCCTGATCGCGTTGTCTGCCGTCGCTTCGTTTGCGATCTGTGTCTTTGTGATCATCTTCATGGAATATATCGACGTGCGGATCAAAAACCCGCAGCAGTTCCGGAAGATGGTGCGGATTCCGCTGGCAGGCTCTGTGAATGGCATTGATACCAAGAACCTGAACCTGACGGAGCTTTTTGCGAACAGCAATAAGAACCAGGAAATGGAGGTCTTTAAACATTTCCTGCGCAAGCTTCGGTTCGAGATCGAAGCCAGTAAAGGGAAGGTGTTGCTGGTCACCAGTACCAAGCCGGGGGAGGGAAAGACATTTATCATACTTTGCGTCGCCTATCTCCTCAGTCTGATCCAAAAGCACGTGCTTATCATCGATACGAACTTCAAGAATAACTCGCTTACCCATATCCTGTTACGGAAAAACCAGAATGTGCGGAAGCTGGAGCAGGGGATTTTTATCAAGGGATACATCGGGCAAAGCGAAAAGCACGACATGAGCGAGGAGGATTTCGCCAGCAGCATCATTTACCCGACCGGCCACCGCGGAATCAGTATCATTGGAAACAACGGTGGGAACGAATCGCCGTCAGAAATTTTTGCCGGACGTGACTTTGGCGAAATGATCCGGAAGCTTTCGGAAACCTATGATTACATTATCATGGAAGGCGCGGCCCTGAACAACTATTCCGACACGAAAGAACTGATTGATTATTCGGACAAGGTGCTGTCGATTTTTTCTGCGGAGTCTGTCATCAAGCAGCTCGACCGGGAATCTATCGATTATCTGAAGAATCTCAACGGTAAGTTCATGGGCGCTGTTTTGAACAAGATCAACACCAAAGAACTGGCGATATAACATGGCGCAATGGGAAGAAGATGATCCATTAAAGGAGAGGTTTAGTCAAAAGATCATCCTCCGGAACATTGTTATTGCCTTTATTGTCGGCGTGTATTTTTTTATTTTCCTGATCACGCTGTTCGATATCTGACCGAATCACAAGTATAGCTGATGGAGAGATTGTTATTTCAGTTAAGGAAAGCTTCCCCTCTCTTTTTATTTGTAGTGCTGGCGGGCGTAGCGGTGCTGGTGTCGTTCCTTATCGCGAATGTCGGCGAAGGTATTGCTTATTTTATTCTGATCATGGTGGCGGGTCTCGCAGTGACAGTGGCCATCTTTAAGAACTACCGGACGGGATTTCTGATCATGGTGGTCTGGTCTTACACCCTGTTTGAAATAAGCCGCTTACTGCCTTTCGATCTGCCGCTGGGAGCCCTGATAGAGGTCTTCCTGTTGCTCATATTCCTGTCCATCTTTATTGAGAAGTACCGTGAGGAGACCCCTGCGAGCGTTTGGGGTGTATTCAAGAATCCGATTGGATATGCCGTGTTGATATATTGCGGTTATGCCTTGCTCGAGATGTTCAATCCGAACAGTACAAGCATCGGTGCACGGATGGCGGGATTGCGGGAAACGCTCATGATGATCCTGCTTTTTTTTGCCGCCATGCACGTTTTTACCACGTTCCGTTTTGTTAAGTTCTTCACCAAATTCTGGCTTTTTTTCGCGTTGCTGGCCGCTTTGTACGGGATGTACCAGGAGTATGTAGGTGTTCCCGCGTATGCCATGCGCTGGCTCTACAAATCACCCGAGGCCTATAAACTGGCCTTCATCTGGGGGCATTTGCGCAAATGGTCGTTTTTATCTGATATCAGCGCTTTCGGCTTGTTTATGGCCTACAGTGCCATCGTCTGTGCCGTGCTGGCGCTAGGACCGTTCAAGCTTAAAACAAAGATCATTCTGGGTATCAGTTCGCTGATCATGATGGTTTCCATGGGCTATTCCGGTACGCGCACAGCCACGGTAATGGTCCTGGTTGGCTTCGCGTTTTACGTGTTAATGACCATCAACAACCGGCGTACCATGTTATTCGCGATAGCCGGTATTGTGGCCTTCCTGGCCCTCATGTACGGGCCTTTTTACAGTGGTCCCGTGCTCCGGATGCGATCGACCTTCAAAGGGTCCGAAGATGCTTCAATGAATGTCCGGGACCAGAAACGCATACGGCTTCAGCCTTACGCACGCACGCATCCTATTGGTGGCGGGATCAACACAGCGGGTAACCTCGGCAAGCGTTACGAGCCCGGTCATCCCATGGCCGGACCGTTCGATACTGACAGCGGCTTTCTGCGGGTTGCACTGGAACGCGGATGGATCGGACTTTTGCTTATCTTGGGCCTTTATGGGACGGCCATGTGTTATGGCGCCTATAACTATTACAGGGTCACAGATGCCAAGATCAAGTCCTTTTATGCGGCCTATATGGCCGCGTTCCTGGCCATATCCGTGGCTCATTTTGCGCAGGATGCCACCGACCAGAAACCCATTGTTATCATAATTATGTCGTCCTTTGCCTTTATGATCCAGATGATTAAGTTCGAAAAAACCGAAGCCACCAAATCGCCACTTGTATAACCATAAATCTTTACTGAATATGAAAAAGATCTTTTTTCTGTCTGTTGCCTTGCTCTCTTACTGCTGCACCCTTGCCCAGGATGTCGACTACAACACGATCATTCTGCCGGGCAATGCCACGAATATGAGCATCGAGGAAAAACTCGTGCAGCTGGCATGGAAGAACGACCCGAACAACACGCAGATCGTGAAACAGGTTGCCGTCGCCGAGTACAGTATGAAGCAGGCGCAATGGAACTGGCTCGATTACTTTTCTGTACGGGGCAACCTGAATGAATTCACCATCGATCCCAACCGTTTTGAACAGGATGGACGCCAGCCCAACTTTTATCCCCGTTATAACTTTGGTGTCGCATTTACATTAGGATCTTTCGGTGTCAATGCACTGGAAGTGAAGAAAAGAAGGGTGCAAACCTCGATGGCCGAAGACGCCGTTAAAGCGAGAAAGCTTGCCGTTCGCGCCGACATCCTGACGCGTTATGCACGTTATCAGCTCGCCGAAAAACAATATAAGATCCAGAAAGAAACAACAGATCAGTCAGACGTGAACTATAAGTACGTTGAGCAACGGTTCAAGGACGGCCAGGAAGATCTCCAGACCTACAACAACCTGCTTGAACGCAACACCAATCAACAACTGCGACTGGCCGAAGTTGAGGCCGAATTGAAGACCGCCAAACTGGCTGTCGAACAATTGATTGGAACCAAACTCGAAAACGTCAGATAACCTGTTAATTAAAGCAGATGCTTTCAAAATTATATTGGACTTTTTCGCAAAAACTCGGCGGCAATCAGGCCGGGCTTAATATTGAATGGAACAGGAAATCACCCGGCTCGTGGCTAACCGACTTCTTTCAGCAGGATCTCAGTGTGCTACCTTCTCCGCCATTGTCGGCCAAGATAGAAGACCTTGCGTTGAAGGCTTCCATGCTCGGCGATATGCCGCTGTGGGAAGGCTTTGAGAAGCTCGAGGACTATCCGTTTCCGGTGAAAAACGCCACCCGCAATGCCAACCAGGTGAGGGTGGACAAGCAGATCGGTGACCTGTTTTTTAACCTCACCGTGGCGCGTAAGCCTGCGCGCATCGTCGAGATCGGGACAGCGTTCGGCGTATCCGGAATGTATTGGCTGAGCGGCATTGAGGCGAATGGGAGCGGCAAATTAATGACATTCGAACCGAATGCGATATGGGCGAAAGTTGCAGGGTCTAACCTGAGTACCATCAGTTCAAACTTCGTCCTCACAATTTCGACGTTTGAGGAGAAGCACGATACCGTGATGGCCAAAGGTGATACGATAGACATCGCTTTTATCGACGCCATCCATCAGAGCGGCATTGTAAATAATCAATTCAGCCTGATCTCGGAATACTGCAAGGCGGCAAGCCTCATTCTTTTCGACGATATCAATTTCTCTTATGATATGTGGGATTGCTGGCGGAAGATCGCCCGTTCACCCCGGGTCTTGTCAAGTTGCTCAGTAGCCAGGCGGTTGGGCATTGTCGAGCTAAAGGGTTAAGCAGGGATGGTAAAAATTTTTCGCGGGGCTGTCAGCAAGGTCAGAAACTCCTATTGGTTAAGTTCAGCTTCGTATACTTTTCTGAACAAGGTGAGCACGACGTTGTTTGCCTTCGTTAATTTCTACATTCTCATCAGGATCCTGTCCAAACCTGATTTCGGGGCCTGGGTACTGTTCTTTACGGTAGCCTCGTTCATGGAAATGATCAAACACGGTTTTGTCAGGAACCCGATGATCCGTTTTCTCACGATAGCCGGTGCTGACGATGATCCTAAAATTCAAACGGCGTCGCTCTACCTGAATGCGATCATCGGATTGCTCGAGGTCGGCTTGCTCGTGCTGTGCGCTATGTTTTTAGGGGATTTCTGGAATTCGCCACAGCTGGAATCGCTTTTCCTGATCTATATCATTGCAACGGTAGCGCTCATACCCATCAATCATTTTGATATCGTTCAACAGGCGCGCCTTCACTTTAAAGGCACATTTTACAGCAACCTCGTGCGCCAGGGTGGCCTGTTTATTTATATCCTGGTCATCTTTATTCTCGATTACAAGATCGAACTGGTGTCGCTGGCGTACGCGCAATCCGCGGCCATTATCGTGTCGGGTTTTGCATCCTACCACTTTGCGAAAAAACACATTCAGCTATCGCCGAAGCTCGACAAACACTGGTCGAAGGAATTATTCCACTATGGCAAATACACTTTTGGAACGAATGTCAGTTCCACGATCCTGAAAAGCGTCGACAGCTGGATGCTGGGAAAACTTTTGTCGCCCGCGGCGGTAGCGGTATTCAATCCGGCGATCCGCGTCTCCAATCTTGTGGAAGTGCCGACGGACACGCTGACGTCCATCCTTTTCCCGCAGTTGTCGAAGCGCATCGGCGTAGAGGGGATGTCGTCGGCGAAATGGTTGTATGAAAAAGCCGTGGGCACATTAACGGCGATCATGCTGCCTGTGGTCGTATTGGTGATCATTTTCTCGTCAGAAGTCATTTATTTTATTGCGGGCCCTGGATATGAAGAAACGGTGCCAATCCTGCGCGTAACCATGTTATTCGGCTTAATCATACCATTCAATCGATTGATGGGGATCACACTGGATGCCATCGGCAAGGCGCGAACCAATTTTATGTATGTTTTGCGAAATGCTTTGATCAATATAGTTTCAAACTTCTTTTATATATCCTATTTTGGAACCATTGGAGCCGCTTACGGGACTCTCACGACGTACCTTATTGCCCTGGTCTATAATCAGTACTACCTGCATCACAACGTCAATATTCGGGTTACAGGTATTGTCCGGCATTTTTTTGATTTTTATGCGAAGATATTTTTATTGGTAATTAAATTTACTAAACGAGCATTCTCAAGGCGTTGAAGACCGAAAACCTGGATATCATTATGCTGGCACTTCCCCGATGGGACGGGCCTTATTCTTCGACGGCCTATTCGCTTGCAAAGGAGTTTGCCAAAAAGAACCGGGTTTTTTATATCGATAATCCGTTTACCCTCAAAGATTTTGTCGCGGGTTATGACACGCCGCAGGTGCGTGCTCGCAAAAAAGCGCTGCTGACGGGAAAGGATATGTTTACCACCGTTGATCCCAATCTCACGATCGTCACGCCGCGTCTGATGATACCCAACAACTTCCTGCCAGAGGGGAGGTTGTACGAAACAATTGCCGCATTCAACGACCGGATACTCTTCCGCGCGATCCGGAAATTGCTGGACGAATACCAGGTAAAGGATTTCATTTTCATCAATTCCTTTAACCCGTTTTATGCACGGACGTGGCCGGAGTTTTTCAAGCCTTCACTCTATGTATACCACACAGTCGATGATATCAGTTATTCAAAATGGATACGCAAGCATGGCCCGCGGCTCGAAAATATGGCGATCCG
>DASPJC010000177.1:0-14401 GCA_035628815.1 Ohtaekwangia sp.
GCATAATCCGTCACCGCCTGGTTGAAATAGTTCAACTGCCCCTGTACGTTGGCGGTCCAGACGAATTGTGGCATCGCATCGGCAAGCGTCCGGAATTTTTGTTCATTTTCCTGGAGCTCCTTTTGAAAAGCTTTTTCGGCTGTCAGGTCCCGCGACGTGCCGACGATCCGCACCGGTTGGTGCGCGTCATCATAGAACACCTTTCCTTTGGCTTCGATCCACCGGATGGTACTATCCAGCAGTATTACGCGTGTTGTATAATGAAGAAAGCCGGTTTGAAAAGCAGTCTCGAACGCTTTTTGCCGCGTTGCGAGATCTTCCGGGTGCAGGCACTTAATGAGCTCGTCATACGGTGGATGGTCAGACGCGCCGTACCCCAGCATTTGCAGGTGACGCTGCGAATAACTGAGTTCATTGGCTGGTATATTTAACTCCCATGTTCCAAGCCCGCTGGCATCAATAACGATCTTGAGCCGTTCCTCGCTTTCACGGAGCTGTCGTTCTGCCTCTTTCTGGACCGAAATGTCGCGTACAATTTTGGAAGCACCCACAATCGCCCCTGCGCGGTTCCTCACGGGTGAAATGCTGAGCGATACGTCCAGCAATCTGCCGTCTTTTGCGACGCGCCTGGTCTCAAAGTGATCCACCATTTCACCCTGACGCAGGCGGGAAAGAATCCTTGGCTCCTCGTCGATCCTGTCCGGCGGGATCAGCCTGGTGATCGAATGACCCACCATTTCCTCTGCCGTATAACCGAATATCCGCTGCGCAGAGTCATTCCAGCTGGTGACAATGCCATCCAGATTTTTACTGATGATGGCGTCGTGCGACGACCTGACGATGGCTGCGAGTTGCGCCACTTTGGCGGAGGCTTCTTGCTGGCCGGTAATATCCATAACAATGCCGAGCACCCGAACCGGCCGGTGCTCCTCGTCGGACATGATTTTTCCCTGCACGCTGATCCAGTGAACGGTCCGATCAGGGTGAATAATCCGTGCCTCATGAAAATAGGTTCCTTTTTCAAGTGCAAGGCCCGCGGCTTTTTCCAGTGCCAATGCGGTATCATCAGGATGGATCTGGTGCCTGACGTCGTCAAATGATAAAACTTTGCTGGTGGGATGACCGAAGATTGCTGCGACGTGGGCGGAGTGGGATAGTTGTTTTGTTTCGAAGTCCAGTTCCCAGGCGCCGATCTGGGCACTTTCCGCCGCCATCCGTAAAAAAGTTTCGGTGGTGTCCTGTGGCACACTGCCTTGTGAGGGCCCGTTTTGACTGGCTGTGACCAAAACACCGGCAACCTTTCCGGCTTCATCGGTCACCGGGCTGTAGGAGCAGTACCACATTTCAAGAACCTTGCGGCCATGCGGCAAAATGGCGTTGCGCTGGTCATCGTACCCTCTTGTCACCCCGTTGTATAAAATATGATCGATCAACGGTTTGATTGCCGGCCAGGTTTCCCCCCAATGCTCCCCGGCACTCAGCCCGAGCACGGGATGCTGTTTCGCGTTATCATCGAAAAGCTTGTGATAGGCATCATTATAAAAGCAGATGTGCTCCGGTCCCCAGAAAAGGACCATCGGTACCCCGGCATCGAGGATGATGCTCATGGTCGTGCGCAGCGCCGCCGGCCATTGCGCCGGTTCGGCAATGTCTGTCTTGCTCCAGTCCATCGACTGAAGGTGTGATCTTACTTCGCCGCCGCCGGCAAGAAATTGCAAGGCGGGGTCAGTAACCGGCATCCTGATTCAGCTTAAATAAATAGAAATCGTCCTTGGGTGTTTGCGAAAGCGTTGCGTGCCAGCGAATTGCCAGGACGTATGCGATGGCCTGCTTCAACATGGAAAACGTTGAAGGCTTGCAGATATAGTAATTGGCCCCCTGGTGGTAGACCTTGTCGATAATTTCGGGCTGGGAGGAGGTGGAAAAAACAACCACGGGAATATTCTTCAGCTTCTGATCACCCCTGATTTCGGCCAGGCACTCCATGCCATTCTTCCTCGGCATATTAAGATCCAGAAAGATTACATGGGGCGGAGGCGGAACGGTTTCCTCCAGGATCTTCATCAGTTGAACGCCATCTTTGGCGGTCGTAAGGCGTGACGATGTATTTACTTCCTGCAGGGCCTCGGCAAACAACATGCGGTCATCAGCATCGTCTTCGGCAAGGAAGATCACTTTTTCCATTGCTGCCTTACCCATGTTGTTTGTGATCACCATACAAAGTACTTCGCATCAAATGTGAATTGCCTGCCAAAATAAATGAATTGGCGCCAATGTTGCTTATGCCCGACACAATTTTGTGGTAATTCATGAAGTATATTAAGTGTATAGAGATAATTATCTGATAAACAAATATTTATATTGATTTACTCAAGGGATTTCAAGTATGCGATGCTTTGGGGAACCTGTTCCAGCGCGCGCGACGATTCGTCTTCAATTAAATAATGCCTGATCCCGATCTTCTTCGCCGTTTTCATGATGGCCGCAATACCGACATCACCTGTACCCAATACCACATTCGATTCTTTGTCCTGGCGTCCGTTGGGGTTATCCGGCGTCCCGATCTTTCTGTCTTTGAGGTGAAGCATCTTCCACCGGGGTGCATATTTTTTCAGGAGCGCTACCGGATCCTGGCCAGGGTTCCTGATCCAGAACACATCCATCTGGTAACTAACATATTCCGGTTCTGTATTTTCCATCATATAGTCGAACAGCGTACCCTTACCGCCTTCGTATTCGCGGAATTCGTAACCATGCGGGTGATAACAGAACGTAAGGCCGTTTTCTCTCAGCGTTTTGCCTGCCGTATTAAAGACCGCTACGGCTTTTTGCATGTCGGCGTAAGTAAAGTTATCGCCATCGTGCGGTATCCAGTAACAAACAACATACTGGGCGCCGAGGTCTTTGGCGTTGTCAATTATTTTTTGAAGACTGTCCCGTTGCTGCAGACGTTCGAAGCTGCTGCCAACGGCCACAATCCTGAGACCGTTTTCTTTCAAAAGCGTTTTAAAGGTTTCGCGGTCCATTCCCCGCGCCACGCCACCTTCCAGTTCAGTGATGCCCAGTTCTTTTATCCGTGCCAGGGCAGCAGGAACATCCTTTCTCAGGAGCTCCCGCATACTTCCCATTTGAAGTCCGATTTCCTGGGACAGCGTTTCACCGGTGCAGGAAATAATCAGCGCGAGCGCGAAGAAATAATGATGAACAGCTTTCATTAGCGGAGCAGGTTGGTTGCATTGTTGTATCCATGCTGAGTTAAGTTATTTTTTTTGCATGTCCAACAGGTTTGTGACGAACGACGTTTGGTGCCGGACCATGCTGTCAGGCTTTATTCACATAAGTTTGATAAATCCTGAACCTGCCCGCTACGCGACGGACAACGCCTCGGCAGGCAGGCTTTGAACCCTTGACACTGGCATGAAGCCGGCAGTCCCTTGTTTATTGGGAATGCCATTTCTTCTTAACATCTTTCGAAAACCAAATTGCCCTAGTCTACCATCTTTTTTCTATGAGTGTAATCACGATGAACAGGCCCTTCATGGCTTGTCTTTTTGCCGGGATCCTGATCCTTGGTTCATGTTCCCCTCCCGACAAAACACCCGGGAAACACGACTGGCCGGTCGTCACCCTTCCGGAAGGCGCCGACACCACCAGCGAGTACTGGAAAGGTATTGACCTTGCGCCAAAACCGCCGGTGTTGCCATTACCGGTGGAAGAACAGCAGAAAAAATTTCTGCTCCCACCCGGATATACCCTTGAGCCTGTGCTGACAGAGCCGAAAGTCCAGCAACCCGGTGCCATCACATTTGACGGTAACGGAAGGATGTATGTGCTCGAACTTCGATCCTACATGCTGACGGCGGATTCCGAAGGAACACTTGAGCCGGTAAGCGGAATTTCCAGGTGGGAAGATCGCGATAACGATGGGGTATATGAGACGGGCGGGATGTTCGTAGACAGTCTGGTGTTTCCAAGGTTTGTGCTTCCCCTCGGCCCTAATAGCGTGCTGACCATGGAATCGAATGCTGACAATGTTTACAAATACACCGACACAGATAATGATGGCTGGGCAGATAAGAAGGAATTTTTCACGGACAACTTTGGAAGAGCGGGCAATGTAGAACACCAGCAGGCCTTCCTGTATTGGGGAATGGATAACTGGTTGTACAGCACGGTCAATCCCTTTCGCATCCGTGAAACGGCTAATGGTGTAATTCGCGAATCCACCGGGTCGAACCACGCGCAATGGGGCATTTCACATGACGATGATGGCAAGCTTTGGTTTCAGGGCGGCTCAAATGGCGTTCCATCGTACTTTCAGTTCCCGATTCACTACGGGGACTATGTGGTGGAAAAGAATTTTGCAGAAGGCTTTGAAATTCCCTGGGGCGCACCGGTGCTGGTTGCCGATATGCAGGGTGGTATGGCGGCGGTGCGGATGCCCGAAGGAACGCTCAACCGTGTGACAGGCGCTTCGGGTAATGATGTATTCCGTGGCCACCGTCTCCCGAAGGATCTTGTCGGCCAGTATTTTTATGGTGAACCTGTCGCGCGGATTGTCCGGCAGGTTGACGCCGATGTTACCGAAGGTCTTACGTTGCTGCACAACGTTTACCAGGAAGAGAAATCAGAATTTATACGCTCAACGGATCCATTGTTCCGACCGGTTGATATGGCCACTGCGCCCGATGGAACCCTGTATATCGTTGACATGTATCACGGTATTATTCAGGAGGGGGAGTGGACACCCGTGGGTTCGTATCTGCGGGCAAAAATAGAACAGTACCAGTTGGACAAAGTAATCAACCTGGGCCGGATTTGGCGACTTACCCATAAAGACTTCAAACGTGATGAAACGAAGCCACGGATGTACGAGCAGGCTTCCGCCGATTTGCTGATCCACCTCAAACATCCCAACGGCTGGTGGCGGGATATGGCGCAGCAGGTATTGGTCCAGCGCAAGGATAGATCAGTAGCCCCTGCGTTGATTTCGATTGCGCGTTCCGGTGACAACCTGGTGGAGCGTTTCCATGCACTTTGGGTGCTGGAAGGTATTGGCTCCCTGGAAGCATCCTTGGTAAAAGCGTTGATGCGTGATCCTGAACCGCGGATGCGGATGGTCGCCATGTGGGCAAGTGAGTCGCTGTACAAGGCGGGTGACAAATCGCTGGCAAAAGACTATATCGACCTGATGTCAGACACGGATACGATGGTAAAGATGCGTGCCATGATGACCGGGCGGTTGCTGAAGATTCCGGGTACTGCCGCGGCGGTGAAGAAGGTGCTGGCGTCTGACCATGCGGCTGGCGTTCAGCTGATTGGAAAGCAGGTACTCGATCCGCCTGTGGTCAATGCGTTCTTCGGTCGGGCCAATCCCAATTTCACGGCGGAGGAAAAGGCGCGCGTCGAAGCCGGTGTCGAAATATACAACAGCCTTTGCTCGGCGTGCCATGGGCCCCTGGGCACGGGAACGCCCGCTGGTCCCGGTAAACTTATGGCGCCATCGCTGGTCGGCTCATCACGGGTGCAGGCGCATCAGGATTATGTGATCAAGACTTTGCTGCATGGTGTCACCGGTGAGATCGACGGTGTCGCTTATGCTGGCGTCATGATGGCGCCCATGAAAAGCAACAGCGATGAATGGATCGCGTCTGTAGCCTCATTCATCCGCGCGAACTTCGAAAATGAATCGTCACTGGTGACTCCGGAGGACGTTGCGCGGGTGAGGAAAGAAACATCCGCACAGAAAGTCCCCTATAATTTCAATACGTTATGGTCGTCTATACCGAAACCCCTGGAACCTCAATCGTCATGGAAGGTAAGCGCCAGCCACGCAGGAGAAATTCGCAAGGGGAGTACCGGGTCAGCCATGGGCGCATTTAACTTTGAAGGATGGACAACAGGAATCACGCAACAGCAGGGAATGTGGTTTAAAGCGGAACTTCACAAGACATTTACCCTTACGGAGATCCAGTTCAAATCGCCTTCGGTCAGCCGGGGATGGCGGGAGGGATCACCGCCGCCGCTGCAAACCTATCCTGCCGCCTTTGACCTTGAAGTATCGATGGATGGTGTAACCTGGACAAAGGTAAAGATCAACAAGCAGCGCATGGGACAGGCAAGCATGATTCGGATCGAACCGGTCGAGACCAGATTTGTGCGCATGACACTGACGAAATCCGGCGAAATTGTACATGGCGAGCGCAGGGGAAAGCCGTTCGATTATGAAGTGCCGTGGAGTATGCGCGAGGTAAAGCTTTTTGGTTTTGAATAGTCGGAAACAATAGTACTCTGAAAAACGACATGTCCAGGGCCAAAAAAATTACGTTCCTCCTGTTTCTCCTGACAGGGTCTGTTCCGTTGACGGCACAGCAGACCGAGTCGATCTATAAAGCGGGACCGGATTCATCGCCACAAGCCGGTGTGCCAAAAGGAACGCTTACCCGGTACGTATGGGAAAGCAAGATCTATGGCGGAATTTTCCGGGAATACTACGTTTATGTGCCCGCGCAGTATAATGCCGCCACACCGGCTGCCCTGATGGTTTTCCAGGACGGCTATGCGTACGCGCGGGACGACGGTGATTTCAGGGTCCCCATCGTTTTCGACAACCTGATCCATCAGCAGCAGATGCCTGTAACGATAGGGCTATTCATAAACCCGGGACACAATTCGGCTACGCTGCCGGAAAATGCTTTTCGGGGCAGTAACCGGATGGCAGAATACGACGAGATGAGCGACCGCTATGTTACTTTTCTGACTCGTGAGTTGATACCTGAGCTGGAGAAAAAATATAATCTTGCCAACGATCCCAGGATGCGTGCCATCGCCGGCCTATCGTCTGGCGGTATCTGTGCATTCACCGCGGCATGGCATCGCCCCGACTACTTTCATAAGGTCCTGAGCCATATCGGTAGCTTTACCAATATCCGCGGCGGTGATGCGTATCCATCGCTGATCCGGGGCAGTACCCGGAAGGATATCCGCGTCTTCCTGCAGGATGGCGCCGACGATCTCGATAACCAGTATGGAAACTGGTACCTGGCGAATTTGCAGATGGAGGACGCATTGAAATATAAGGGCTACGATCATAAATTCGTGGGCGGAACTGAAGGACACAACGGTAAGCATGGTGGTGCAATTCTTCCGGAATCACTGAAATGGCTGTGGCGCGATGTGCCGGTTAAATAATCTGACCTGATATCCCTGACATGTTCGAAACGTCGCGCGGTTAGCCGTGCCCGTCTCCTAATTTGTTCCATCGCACCTGAAACCGCAGCATCGTCCCGTCGTATACTCATTTTTGACATTATCAAACCGGCCTGCGTGGAAGAGATTGGTCCTGCCAGTGAAGTCACGATCGTAATTTATCCCTTCGAGGATCTCACAACGGATACCGCACCAAAAACGGTCTTCTGCCGGTCTTTCTACATCGACCTGGTAACAGAACTTTCACGTTTCAGACAGTTCCGCGTCCTGGCCGGAGAACCGCATGCCGCGGGTCATAAAAGCGACTATAGTATCAAAGGCTCGTTCCGCTATCAGAACGATACGCTTTCGATTACGGCACAGCTTTTCAACAATCAAACACTTCGCGTAACCTGGGCCGACCGGTTCGAAGGTGATTTTAAAGCCATTTTCTCCATTCAGGATGACCTTCTCAGGCAGGTAGTCGCCGCGTTGCAGCAACAGCTTAATTATGATCTGCTGACGCAGATCCGGAAAAAGCCCGCGGTTAATCTTCGCGCCTATGAGCATTGGCTGTATGGTATGGAAGCATTGAAAAAAGGATCGCTCGAAGCAGATGAGCAGGCCCGCGTTCATTTTCAGGACGCCATCGCAATCGATCCCTCATATGCCCTGGGCTATTCAGGCATGTCACTCACATACTTCAATGAGTGGAGTTGCCAGTTGTGGGAACGATGGGATGTTTGCCAGAAAGGTGCATTCGAATGGGCGGAAAAAGCCATGGCCCTTGATGAACAAAACTACATCGCCGCCATGATACTCGGCCGCATCTACCTGTATGAAGCCAAGTATGATATTGCCGAACATTACCTGCGCCTGGCTTTGCAGTTGAATCCGAACGATACCGACACCCTGGCACAGATTGCATCGTGTTTCGTTTTCCTCGGATACCTGGATGAAGCCGAAGCGTTGTACGCGAAAGCCATACAACTTGGCCCGCTGCAGACGCGGCGCTATGGACAGACCGGTGCCCTTATTGCATTCGAAAAGGGGCAGTATGAAAAATGTATCGCGCTGGGGCGTCATTTTGAATCTTCATGGATTGATTTTCCTGCCGTCATCGCTGCAGCCTTCTACCACACGGGTGATCTTGTCAGTATGAAGCAGTTTTGGCAAAAGTTCCTGGAAGATTTCCAGCAGAAGATATCGCGGCAGGACCATGTCGACGAGATGCAGGCCATGCAGTGGATTATTAATGTGAATCCCTACAAAATACAATCCAGACTGCTGCCATTCCTGGAGTACCTGGGTGGAAGGAAGAATATGTTAATGCCGCGTGTTTTTTTTCGCGCCACACCAGCCGAACAGGGCAACTATTTCCGCAAGGAGAACGATTTGTGGCAACTTTCATTTGAAGGTGTAACGGTTCACATGGCCGACATGAAAGGCCTGCACGATCTCGTGAAATTACTGGAACAGCCTGAAAAACAATTCCATTGCCTGGAACTGATGGGCAGTAAGCTCGGGATGCGGGCCGAACCCGTGTTCGATGAAAGAGCGAAACGGTCGTACCAGAAGAAGATACAGGAATTGCAGGAAGAGATCCGTTGGTCGGAGAGTAACAATGACCTTCAGCGAACAACTATTCTGCACGAGGAGTACGATTCCATTGTTGAACACCTGTCAGCCTCGCTCAACTTGCGCGGCCGGCCGAGGCGGTCAAATGACGTTGCAGACAAGGCGCGGTCAGCGGTGACCTGGCGACTCAGGACGACCATCCGGAAAATTGAGCACATACACCCTTACCTGGGCCGCCACCTCTCTTCTGCTGTGAAAACCGGTACTTTTTGTGCCTACTCTCCCGAGAAGGACACCCGTTGGATAGTAACGGCCTAGGAACTCAGCAGATCATTTATCGGAATTTTAGTATCCGGTGGCGTTTCTCACATTGTAAGTCTGAAACTTACGCCTGTCATAGTGAAATCAAATCGTATTCACTATGCCAACACCGTTAGAAATCCTGTCTGATCCGGTTTCCCTTATTATCTTAGCGATCTATGCCACGCTGATGTTGTGGGAGGCTGTTTTCCCTGGGCGAAAACTGCCTCATGTGAAATTCTGGAAGATCCGGGGCCTCCTTGCCTTCGGGGTTTTCTTCTTCCTGTCATCCTATCTGCCGCTGTTCATCAATCCTTTCCTGGAGCCATATCAGTTTTTCAACCTGACAGATCTGGGTGCAGCATGGGGAGGGTTGTTCGCCGTTTTATTGTATGAATTCGGCGTGTTCCTCTGGCATTACTGCATGCATCGGTCGGATTTCTTATGGAAGGCCTTTCACCAGATGCATCACAGCGCCGAACGACTCGATACGTATGGAGCATTTTACTTCAGTCCCCTGGATATGATCGGGTGGACCGTACTCGGGAGTATCTGTTTTAGCCTGGTCGCCGGACTTGCTCCCCAGGCAATCACGGTAATGCTACTGGTCACCAATTTCTTCAGCATATTTCAGCATGCCAACGTCAGGACACCCCGGTGGCTTGGGTACATCGTTCAGCGGCCTGAAAGTCATACGCTGCATCACGGAAAGGGCATCCACCGGTACAACTATTCCGATCTGCCGTTGTTTGATATGATTTTTGGCACATTCCGAAATCCCGAAGAATTCGAGCAGCCCACGGGGTTTTACGACGGGGCTTCGAACCGGATCTGGGATATGCTTCGGGCAAAAGATGTGAGCAAACCGACGCCGGAAACGGATAACGCCAAAAATCCGCAGTCCGCAATTCCATCGAAATAATCAAAAAAAAATAACGTTATGAAAATCTATTATCTTGTCATTGTTTTGTTTTCGTGTTTAAGTGCCATCGCGCAGCCTGTTGTGTCACCATCCGATGGGCCGAAAAAATCGGTCATTCTGAACACGGGTATTGTCATGAAGTATGTGGATACAGGGAACGCGGACGGTATACCGGTTTTGCTGCTGCATGGATACACCGACACCAGCAGGTCGTTCCAGCTGATCATCGAAGAACTGGTCAGAATTAACAGCAACTTCAGGGTCATTGCACCGGATCTCCGCGGTCATGGCCAGACGTCCATGCCGGATGCAGGTTTATGCCGGGATAACCCGGAGGAATGTTTTTCACCCGACCAGTTCGCCGCAGACGTTATCGATCTGATGAACCAGTTGCATCTGAGGAAAGTGTACCTCGTCGGGCATTCGATGGGAAGTGTCATCGCACAAACGCTTGCCCTGCAGCATCCTTCGCGGATCAACAGCATGGTGCTGATCGGAACGTTTGTCAACGGCAAAGAGGTTGATGCGATCCATGAGTTCCTGATCGCTGAAATGATAGAAGGAAAATGGAAACCGATACTCGAACAAAGGCAGCCTGGCTTTCAGTGGCCACGGGATGCCTGGTCGCTTACCCCCCGTGATCTTGAAGCAGCAACAGGTGACTTTTTAAAGGATAACTGGGTGGTGGAGGACGCTGCGGCACCTTCTTTTCTTGAATCTGTTTATCAGGAAACCATGGACATACCCCTGGGGACCTGGATCGGTGTGATCAGGGCCCTGGAGAAAATCGATAACCGCGCAATACTGAAGCGGCTTGAGGTGCCTACCCTGATCATACGCGCTGAAAAAGATACCTTTATCATGGCATCTGATCATGAAGCCGTGCGGTCTGCATTCATTGCGGCAGCCGAAAACCGGAACACGCCGATAGAATTCCGGACGTACCACAAGCCGACGTTGTCATACGCGGGTGTTCCCTGTAATCCTGGTCATAATCTTCACTGGGGCGTAGCGGCTTCCGTGGCGGAGGATATCAATCGTTTCTTCAACAATGATCTTGTCCGGCGGTAATGCAATGCGACCATTTTATTGGCGGTATGTAACAGCTGGGATTATCCGGTCGCGGAGATGTGGATTTTAACGCGTTCATCCAGGATCGCGCTTTTTTCGCCAAGGCCAAAATCCAGCCGGTTGATCTCAAAGCTTCCTTTGTAAAGCGTGGAATTATTCTGACGTCTCACCGTAAATGGAATGCTGACCGTGCGGGTAATGCCTTTGATGGTCAGGTCAAATTCACCCACGAACTTTTAGAGCGCTGGCAATGCATTCCGTGATCCTGCCGGCGATCGTTCCTTTATCATCGCGCAGGGGATTAAATATCGTAACGCTCAGACCGGTCACGTTGACTGCCCCGAGGAGCTGTTCCAGCAGGAAGGTGCATTGTTCGAAAGAAAGCCCGCCGGGCAACCTGTAATCAACCGCTGGGTTAACGTCGTCTGCGAGTACATCCGTATCGAAGTGGAGCCAATAACCGTCAAGGCGGAGGTCATTCGCCTGACGAATGATCGCTGCGGTGACAGCCCTGATGCCCTGATCGTTGATCTGCCCGCAGTTGTAACAGCGGATGCCGGTATCTTTTATATCTGCTGATCCATAGCGCCTGGCTTCTTCCTGGTCGCGCTGGCCGACATGAAAAACGTTTCGCTCTGCTGCGTATGGTTTCAGGTTATTCAGGTTTGTCAACGATGCGACACCGCGTCCCATAACAATGGCCAGGTCCATATCCGCCGCTTCGCCTGTGACAGATTGCTCAGGAAGATAAAAATCAGCATGCGCATCGATAAAGATCAAACCAAACGTTCCCCGGGCCTTCAAAGCTGCCATTATCCCAATGATGATACTGCAATCGCCACCCAGCACGAGCGGAAATTTCCCTGTCGATAATGTGTCCAGTGTTGTCTCGTAAAGTAATTGAGAAAAGCCGACAAGCGTGCTCTCATTAAGCATTTGTGTCGTGCCGTCGCGCCGGGAATCATACAATAGACTGCGTGCAACGAACCGGTTTTTTCCTTCAGGCCGCATGACAGTAACGCGTCTGGCAGATGCTCCACACCGTCCGGTTTTAATCCAAGGATGGAGGGAGCTGAAATTATTTGGATATCTCTTGTCACGCTGGCCAATGGTTATAAGCTGTAAAGTATGAAATGCCTGGTTAATTTCTGCTTTGAAAAGCTGCCAGCTTCGAGCTTGGTGTCAAACTGAGATTTTAAGCGATTAAAGAATCGGCTCTTTAATACTTCTCCCAACACCTAATGCCCAACACCTAAAAGCCCATTGTCTACCCACTACGTTGTAAACACCTTACTTTTAAGGTATTACAAAATATTTTTAAAATCTCATGTTTACTAAGGGTGTTACTAAACTTCACGGCACGAAAGCTGACTTTGGAAAAATGCATTTCGAAGAATGCAGCGATGTCCGCGGTATATTTTATCTATCTTCATTTTCAACACTAATCTGAACTGTTGTATGAAGAAACATTTACTGTTGATGGCCTTGATAGTCATGTCTGCCATCCCGGCCTTTGCCCAACTAAAAAATTACTGGACCCCCGTCTCCGAGCCGCCGGCAAATGAACAGCTGCCGACAGCCCGGTCAAGACCCGGGGCGTCTAAGACCTTCGCACTGGATATTTCCGGTTTTCAGCAAAGTCTTCAGGCCACACCTGTGCGTGGTGCGGCAGCACCGGGGGCAGAGACGGTAATCAGTTTTCCGATGCCGGACGGATCGTTTGAACGGTTTAAAGTCATTGAAGCTTCCGTCATGCATCCCGACCTGGCCGCAGAGTATCCTGGTATTAAATCATACGCAGGGCAGGGCCTGGATGATCCGACGGCAACGATACGCTTCAGCATGTCCGGCCAGCTCGGCTTTCATGGAATGGTATTGTCCGGAGACCGCAGTTCATTTTTCATTGATCCATATTCATCCGACCGGAAGATTTATACCGTTTATGCCCGTGAAAGCATGGATAGCCGTGCGACCGATTTTCAGTGCTATACACCGCAAGGTACTGCACGTGTTTCCATTCAGGACAATCCTGTCGCAAGAACGAACGACAAGAAGTTGAGAAAATACAGGCTGGCTTTGTCATGTAATGCGGAGTATGGAAATATTTTCGCCGGATCGGGGACCGATGCGCAAAAGAAGGCAAACATCCTTGCGCAGATGAATGTTACCATGACCCGCGTGAATGGCGTCTATGAAAAGGACCTGGCCATCACGATGGAACTCGTGCCGAACAACGACCTGATCATTTACTATGGCAGCACCGGCGCTGATCCCTGGAATGGTGAGTTCAACGCCAAAACACAACAGGTGATCGACACGCAGATCGGCAATGCGAATTATGATATTGGCCATAACTTCAATACCTCGGGCGGGGGAAACGCCGGTTGCATCGGTTGTGTATGCACAGCCGGTGCAAAGGGGAGTGGCTACACGGGAAGACCGAATCCTACGGGTGATGCTTTTGATATCGACTATGTGGCGCACGAGATGGGGCACCAGTTCGGCGGTTACCATGTTCAGAGCAATGCATCGTGCCGGAGCGGGAGCGGTACAACGGAAGTGGAGCCTGGCAGCGGAAGTTCAATCATGGGTTATGCAGGTATCTGTGCCGCGAACGTGCAAAGCAACAGCGATGCATACTTCGCTTATGTCAACATCCGTGATATTTCGGCCAACATACAATCCGGCGTTAGTGCGGGATGTGCGCAGGTTGTCAACCTCGTCAACAATCCGCCGGCGGCAAACGCCGGTCCTGACTATACCATCCCAAAATCGACGGCCTTTGTGTTACGCGGCCAGGGTTCTGATCCGGATGGCGACGCCTTGACATTTACGTGGGAGCAAAACGATCCCGGCGACCCCGGTTCGAACTCCGCACCAACACCTACCCGTACCGTTGGGCCCATGTTCCGGTCAAGGACAGGATCTTCATCACCCGACCGGTTTATACCGCAAATCAGCGACGTGGTGGCTAACAACCTGGCGCCGACATGGGAAGTGATTCCTTCCGTCGGCCGCACCCTGAATTTTTCGCTTACCGTCCGCGATAACAAGGCCGGGGGTGGTCAGACTTCCGATGACCTGATGCGCCTAACAGTTAACGGCACTGCCGGTCCATTCACCGTCAGTTCACCCAATACCGCGTTGAGCTGGAGCGTCGGTGCAACGCAGACCGTTACGTGGAATGTTGCCGGTACCAATACAGCACCCGTAAGCTGTGCCAATGTTAATATCCTCCTGTCGACCGATGGCGGATTCACATATCCGGTTACATTGGTTTCCAATACGCCGAACGATGGATCGCAGGCGGTAACCGTTCCGGGTAACACCAGCACAACCTGC
>DASPJC010000178.1:0-5002 GCA_035628815.1 Ohtaekwangia sp.
ATCGCCGCGATGAACGGAATTGCAGAGCAGATCACGGTGAGCATTGCTTTAAGCAGCCGGTTTTCGGTCGAGGCCGTCGATGCCTTGTACGAAGGAATTTATGCTGCGTGTAAGAATTACAAGGTGGACCTTGTGGGGGGAGATACAACCGCCTCTGTCTCCGGGCTGATCATTTCAGTCACTGCCATTGGTCGAACACCGAAAGAAAAGACCGTGCTGCGGAGCGGGGCAAAGGTGAACGATATCATTTGCGTCACAGGCGACCTCGGGGCAGCCTTCATCGGCCTCCAGGTGCTGGAAAGGGAGAAGCAGGTGTTTCTCAGCAACCCCGAAATGCAGCCGAGCCTCGATCCGTATGAATACATTGTCGGCCGGCAGCTGAAACCCGAAGCGCGTACTGATATTGTTTTCGACCTGCAGGAAGCCGGCGTATTGCCTACGGCCATGATTGATATCTCCGACGGCCTCGCGTCCGAATTGTTTCACCTCATCAGGAACTCGGGTGTCGGCGTGCGCATTTATGAAGACAAGATTCCTATCGATCAGATGACCTATGAAACGGCCGTTGAGTTCAAGCTCGATCCGGTCACCTGCGCATTGAACGGCGGAGAAGATTACGAGTTGCTCTTTACGATTCCGCAAGGCGACCAGGATAAACTTAAGAATCATCCCGACATTCATTTTATCGGGTACGTTCACGAGCGAAAAGACCAGAATGTCATGATTACCAAGCAGGGGAATACGGTCCCGCTGATGGCACAGGGATGGCAGCACCTCCGAAATATTGAATAATCGAAGATTAAATGAGATCAGTCTTCGGGATAAGGGATGAAGACAAAGTTCGTGAACTGCTGGTCGATGACGAACAGACAGCAGAATTCATCCGGGTCTTTGTAGGCCGCTTCGAAGTTCTCTTGTTTGTCTGCCGTCACTAATCCACGTTGAAGAAATTCATCGAGGAAGGAAGCAAAGTAATTCCACGCGGTTCCGTTGCGGTGCTGATCCAGCAACAACTGTCCAATGGGTTGCGCCTCCTTGCAGATGGGAAAAATCGGAAAATTAAAACCCGCCCTTCGGATCTGGTACGACGCCTCTTTCAGGGTATCGGCAATTTTTACAAAGTCCTCCGAGATAGTGCCCAGGTATTTTCCGCTCAGTTCCGGATCGTTATTCATAGTCGATGTTATTCGGCAGAAAGGTATGCATTACTTTTTTCTACGGCAGCATCGGTTTAATGTGCGCCTCCAGCAGTGGAAAAAAATCTTCAAACTCCTGCTGGAAGGCGGGGTAGTGGGTTCGCAGATCGGCCACAGATTCATCCATCCTGGATTGAAACCTGGTGCGCGCCGCCATGCCCGACAGCGTCCGCTGAATGCCTTCAAGCGTTGCATAGTTCAACAGCCAGTTACCTTCGATCATATAAGGCAGCATGTAGGTGACAGGCGCCGGCAGAGTACTGTGATAGCCCGAAATGACGCGGTATGTCTCGGCCGCAAACGTGTCCAGTGGCGTTGCATGAAAGCGCGGCCAGAGGATGGCGAGAAAATGATCGTAGAAAACATCCACAATAACCGGTGCATAATGACGATAAGATGCTCTCAGCCTTTTTTTGCTCAGCCCGACAATCGGATGCTGGTCTGTAAAGGCGTCGATGGCACGATGGATCTCAATTCCTTTGGCGATGTCCGGCGGGAATTGCTCCAGCAGATTCCGCCCCTTCACAAAATCTCCGATAAAATTTCCCACCATGATTCCAGGATGATCGCCTGAAAGATAAATGTGTGCGAGGAAATTCATGCGGTAAGGTGATGCAGTTGACTGAGCGTAAGCGGATAACCGTACAAAGAAACAATATTTGCGTCCTTTACCATAACGAATTACCTTGCGCCATGTCCGCGATCTCTCAAATGAAATTACTGATCAACCTCGCCCAGATTGATGGCAAGGTAGCCGAGCGTGAAAAAAATTATATCCTGAATATCGGCCGGGCTAATGGGATTTATCCCGACGAGATCACCCCGCTGTTCGACCAGCGCCACGACCTGATCGTTCCTGCCAACCTTGACAACGACCAGAAATTCAACTGCATCTTCAGCCTCGTCCAGCTTATGAAAATCGATGAGCGGATGTACAAGGAAGAAATCCTTTTTTGCTCCAAGATCGCGTCCAGCATGGGCTACGATCCCCAGGTTATGTTCGATCTGATGCTGCATGTCAAAGGAGCCGCCATGGCGCCGGACGAAAAGGAAGCGCTCCGGATTCTCACCCTGCAGTACCTGCGGGAGAAAAACTAACAGACGACCTCGGCCGGGAAACGTTGAAAATGAAGTTTTTAGGAAGACCGGCTTTCCTCTTGTACCGCTATTTTTTAAGGGTTACCATCCCCATTTATCCGCCAAATAATTCCTACTTTTGCAGTCCAAAATTCGAGGAAGAGACGGGAAATGGAAAACATCCGCAATTTTTGCATAATCGCCCACATTGATCATGGGAAAAGCACACTGGCCGACAGGCTGCTGGAGTTTACCGGCACCCTGACGAACCGCCAGATGCAGGCGCAGGTGCTGGATAACATGGACCTGGAGCGCGAAAAGGGGATTACCATTAAATCCCACGCCATCCAGATGAACTATAAGCTCGACGGCAAGGAGTACATCCTGAACCTGATCGACACGCCCGGCCACGTTGATTTTTCATACGAGGTTTCGCGTTCGATTGCGGCCTGCGAAGGAGCCCTGCTGATCGTCGACGCAAGCCAGGGAATAGAAGCGCAGACAATATCCAACCTTTACCTGGCCCTGGAGCACGATCTCGAGATCATTCCGGTCATGAATAAGATCGATCTTCCGCATGCTATGCCCGAGGAAGTCACACAGGAGATCGTCGACCTTATCGGTTGCAAGCCGGAGGACGTTCTCCGGGCCAGCGCCAAGGAAGGCGTGGGTATTAAAGAAATTCTGGAGGCTGTGGTGCACCGGATAAAGCCGCCAAAAGGCGATCCCAAAGCGCCCCTTCAGGCGATGATCTTCGATTCGATGTTCAACTCTTTCCGCGGCATCGAAGTTATTTTCAGGGTATTCAATGGCACCATAAAAAAGGGCGAGCGCGTCAGCTTTGTCAACACCGGCAAGGAATACAATGCCGATGAGATCGGCGTGCTGAAGCTTGATAAGCAACCCACCAACGAGATCAGCGCGGGAAATGTAGGCTACCTCATTTCAGGGATCAAGGTGGCGCGTGAGGTAAAGGTCGGTGATACCATTACACACCCCGGCCAGCCCTGCGAACCGCTTAAGGGTTTTGAGAACGTTAAACCGATGGTATTTGCGGGTATTTATCCCGTCGAAACCAGCGAGTTCGAGGAATTGCGAGCCTCCATGGAAAAACTGCAGCTGAACGATGCATCGCTCGTATGGGAGCCGGAAACGTCTGCCGCCCTGGGCTTCGGATTCCGTTGCGGGTTCCTTGGCATGCTGCACATGGAAATCATCCAGGAGCGCCTGGAACGCGAATTCGGCATGACCGTCATTACGACCGTTCCTTCCGTGCAATTCAAAGCATTCCTCACGAACGGTGAACAGCGCGATATCAACGCTCCTTCGGAGATGCCTGATCCAACCCAGCTGAGCCGTATTGAAGAGCCTTATATCAGCGCACAGATCATCACCAAGTCGGAGTATATCGGCCCGATCATCAGCCTGTGCATGGACAAGCGCGGTGTGATCAAGAACCAGAATTACCTCACGACGGATCGCGTGGAGCTCTCCTTCGAGATGCCCCTGGCCGAGATCGTATTTGACTTCTTCGATAAACTGAAAACCATTTCGCGCGGATATGCTTCGCTGGATTATCATCTGATCGGTTTCCGTGAATCAGACATGGTGAAACTGGACGTGATGCTGAACGGTGAAGGTGTTGACGCCCTGAGCGCCATCGTTCACAGGGCCAAGGCGCACGAGTGGGGAAGAAAGCTTTGCGAAAAATTGAAAGAGCTGATTCCCAGGCACATGTTCGAGGTAGCGATACAGGCGGCCATCGGACAGAAAATTGTCGCGCGCGAAACCATCAGCGCCATCCGTAAAAATGTGTTGGCGAAATGTTATGGTGGTGATATCTCCCGTAAACGAAAACTGCTGGAAAAACAAAAGAAGGGCAAGAAACGGATGCGGCAGATTGGTACAGTGGAGATTCCGCAGGAAGCGTTTATGGCTGTATTGAAAATTGATTAACAGGTTTATGGTCGATACAAAATCCTTTACGCTGATCGATGGTAAAAAGATATCAACGGATATTAAACTGGAAATTACCCAGAAGGTCGCGGAGCGAAAACAACAGAACAAAAAAATTCCCCACCTCGCGATTATCCTCGTAGGTGATGATGGCGCCAGCCAGACTTATGTTGATAATAAAGTAAAAGCCTGCAAGTCGGTTGGCTTTCATTATACCATGATGCGCTTTGCCGACACCATCAGCGAAGAGAAGCTGATGAAGCATATCGACCACGTTAATAACGACGAGGATGTGGACGGCTTCATCGTCCAGCTGCCGCTGCCGCCACACATTTCCGTGGAACGCATTACAGAAAAAATCCGCCCCGATAAAGACGTTGATGGGTTCACCAACCAGAATTTCGGTAGTATTATTTCGAAGAACCCACTGCTGATGCCCGCCACGCCTTTTGGTGTGATGGAGCTGCTTCGCCGGTACGATATCCAGACAGAAGGCAAACACGCCGTGGTGGTCGGAGCCAGCCGGATTGCCGGCGCGCCCCTGAGCATGATGCTGGCCGAACAGGGAAGGGCAACGGTTACGATATGCCATAAATACACGGAGGAACTGCCGACCTATACCCGGTCCGCCGATATTTTGCTGGTCGCTGTCGGTAAGCCCGGTCTCGTCAATGGTGATATGGTTAAGGACGGCGCCGTTGTCATCGACATTGGTACTACCCGTGTGGAAGGCCCCGATTATCCCAAAGGTTGGGCAATCCGGGGCGATGTCG
>DASPJC010000179.1:0-5483 GCA_035628815.1 Ohtaekwangia sp.
GTTCGATGCGATCTTCGTTCCGGCGATCGCTGCACCCGCATTTACGTCGGCATTCACGATGCTACCATCCGCAATGTCGGCGGTCGTAACGGAGCCATCGGTGATAACACCGCCCATGCCGCCCGATACGGCTCCGGCAGCAAGATCATCCGTCGTAATAGAAGCGTCGGTGATTTTTCCACCAGCGCCCCCGGAAACAGAACCCGCGGTCAACGTAAGCGCACCGGCTGCGGTGAGGTTTGCATCACCACTTACGATGACGTTGGCAAATTGTCCTGCGCCGTTGTGAACCAGGATATTCCCCGCGGCAGGTGTCGTAACCGTTGCATCGGAAAGTCCGTCGAGCGTTGTCGCGCCTCCTCCGGCTACCGGTACATTGGTCGCACCCGTAATGCGTCCCTGTGCGTCGACGGTGATTTGTGCGACATTCGTGGCGTTTCCGTATGAACCTGGTGTTACGGCTGTGTTGGCAAGGCTGATGGTGCCTGTCGTTGTCACGGGCCCTCCTGTTAACCCGGTGCCGGTTGCCACACTGGTAACGGATCCGCCGCCAGCGGCAGCATTAATCGTCAGGACATTGGCGGCATGGGTAATCGATATATTCGTTCCTTCCTGGATAGAAACGCCGGTTCCGGCGGAGATATTCAAGGGGAAAGTTTCCGCCGGCGTCGCGGACCCGGTCCCGGTAAATGACAAATTTTGTATTTCGTTGGTTGCGCTTGCATCCGGCAACGCCGTATGGGATGCCGCTGTAATTCTTCCCTGAGCATCCACGGTGATCTGCGGCACATTGGTGCCCCCGCCATAAGTGCCGGCCGTCACAGCCGTATTGGCCAGGCTTATCGTCCCGGTCGCTGTGATAGGACCACCACTCAGTCCTGTCCCCGTAGCAACACTTGTAACGGTTCCGGCGCCTGTCGCCGCGGCCAGTACCCATTTCTGGGTTGTATTATTCCATTTCAGGATCTGTCCATCAACAGTGCCTTCGATGATTCCCACCGTAAGGGGGCTTGCTGCTGTACCTGCGCCGGTGATTTCCAATCCACCCCGGGTACTGACCTGGGTAATTTCGTTTCCCACAATCCCGTCGACGTTGGGCGCGGCGATCGTGAAATTGGGAAAGGCTCCCGTAATGGCGATATTTTGTCCGGCCGTCAGGGCTACCGGCGTACCTCCCCCGGTTCCACCACCGGCTTCCGCCCAGGCGGTCCCGTTATGATAATAGAGTTTTTTGTCTGAACTGTTGAAAACCAGCATTCCCGACTCCCCGAAAGCGCCCAGACTGCTGACAATCGGTATGATCAGGCCCTGGCTGTTGTTGCCTTTGAGATATAGAACTGCATTCGATTTGGTTTGTGTATCTCCTATTGAGACGGTTTGCTGGGCAAATCCTGGGGTAAACAGCGCAAAGGTGACCAGAATGGTCAAGGCAAGGACATTACTCCTTAAGAGGGTTAGGGCCGGGGTTTTCATATTGCCAACTAATTTTAAGAATAAAGAAAACGAAGTTAATTAAAAACGTAGCGAACAGGCAGGATACCCGTCGCTTTTTTTGCGGCTCCCCCGACCGGCGCTTGTTTTGTTCAATACAGGCAGGATAACATGAGCAAGTTCTTCAGCGGGCTGATTCACCGTGTAAGAAGGAAACTAAGCAGAAAAGCACGGCAACGGTCGATGATGCTGGCGCAAAAAGATCAATGGTAAAGGCTTTTTTTGCGCGGAGTTCAACTGGATTGCATCAACCATGTTGCCACTAGATCGGGCGAAGGCTCAACCTCGCATAAAGTTAAATCACAACGATAAAAGTGCCGAAGGAGGGACTCGAACCCTCATGTCTTGCGACACACGCCCCTGAAACGTGCGTGTCTACCAATTTCACCACTTCGGCTAAAATTCAAGGTCTAAAGTTGATGGTCCAAAGGTGTCAACCAATCTTGAACTTCAACATTACACCTTGAATTCCTCAGTGCCCAGGACTGGACTCGAACCAGCACACCGGTTAAGGCACTACCCCCTCAAAGTAGCGTGTCTACCAATTTCACCACCTGGGCATTTTTGTGTGTAAGTGCGTTGTATGTGTGTGAGTAACCGAGGGACTACCTGTCTGCGACAGGGCGACAAAAGTAACAAGCTTTATGGTTTTAACAAAAAAGCTTAAAAAAAACGACTAACCCAGGCGCCAAAAGCCACGGCGGCGATACCGGCGAACAGGCTGAGGGCAATGTACACGGCCGCCGTCGGAATCATTTTCTGCTGTAAAAGGTTAAGATTTTCAAAAGTAAAAGCGGAAAATGTAGTGAAGCCTCCGCAGAAGCCGGCGCCCAGAAAAAGACGCCAATGCTCTGTCACCTCGGGTTTGCGGGTCGCCAGCGCGAAGACCAATCCGAGAACAAAAGACCCGGCCAGGTTCACCGTGAACGTCCCGAACGGGAAGAAAGTGTTTAATCTATCATCGATAAAACGCGTGGTTGCATAACGTGTCGCGCTTCCAAAGAATCCACCCAATCCGACGATCAGTACTTTATAAACGGTCATGAGCCGAGAATGGGATTTGAACCCACGACCTGCTGATTACGAATCAGCTGCTCTACCCCTGAGCTACCTCGGCAGGTCGCCAAAATTAAAAGAAGGAAGGTAACTACAAAAACGCTAAATCGCTTAAATTGTCGCAAGGTTATGCTTTCAAAAAAATGTAAATACGCCATTCACGCCCTCGTGCACATGGCAAAGGAGCCCCAGGGTAAGTTCCTGATCAAGGATATTTCCGAGGCGTGCAATATTCCCAAGAAATTTCTGGAAGCGATCCTCCTCGACCTCAAACGTGCCGGTGTGCTTGGCAGCAAGCAGGGTAAGGGCGGGGGTTATTCATTGCGACGACCGCCTTCGGAGGTAAACCTGGCGGAAGTAGTCAGGTTGTTCGATGGCGCGATCGCTGCCGTCCCATGCGCTACGCATAAATTTTACGAAGCCTGCCAGGAATGCGAAGACGAAGAGACCTGCGCGGTCCGGGATGCCTTCCTGCAGGTCCGGAATGCCACCGTGGAAATGTTAAAATCCGATACCCTGGAAAGCCTCGTGCGCAAAGAAGCTAAACTTCTGTCCCGTAAACGGCGTTAAAATTCTCCTGCGCCGGCTAATAAACTGGTTTAGTGTTTATAATTTCGGAACTCTTAATACAGGTTATTGTTACCCGTATATGTTTCACTTAAAACCCATTACATTATGTCACTCAGATTAGGCGATGTCGCCCCGGACTTTACAGCCGAGACCACCCAAGGCACCATCAAATTTCACGAATGGTTAGGCAACGGTTGGGGAATCTTATTTTCCCACCCCGCAGATTTCACGCCGGTTTGTACAACGGAACTGGGAGCCATGGCGAAACTAGGCGGCGAGTTTGCCAAACGCAATGTAAAAATACTGGCCATCAGTGCAGATCCACTCGATTCTCACAACAAGTGGATCGGTGATATCAATGAAACACAACAGACCAGCGTGGACTATCCGCTTATCGCTGACCCCGAGTTTAAAATCGCCAACCTGTACGGAATGGTGCATCCAAATGTCGATAAATTCACAGTACGCTCCGTTTTCGTCATCGGCCCTGATAAAAAAATCAAGCTGATGCTTACCTATCCCGCATCTACCGGAAGGAATTTCGACGAAATACTTCGCGTTGTGGACAGCCTTCAGTTAACCGCCAATTACAGCGTAGCCACACCGGCCAACTGGAAACACGGTGACGACGTGATTATCACCGGCGCTGTAAAGGACGAGGATATTCCAGCCAAATTTCCCAAAGGACATAACCGCATCAAACCGTATTTGCGCACAACGCCACAGCCCAATCTTTAAAAAATACACGAACTTAATGCTCCGCACCGGAGCATTTTTTTTGCCCAAGGGTTAAAGCTATAACCTGCAACCTGGGGGTGGCCCTGAACGGCCTGTCGAAAAAAATCGCATCGGAGATAGCCAAAAATCCAGCAGACACGTTGAATAAGCGTCGAACTAAAATCTGATTTTATGAAAAGTAGTTCAACGGCGAATGCCGCCAACAGCTATCTGAAGCAATTTCAACTGGCCCAGATAAACCTGGCAAAACTGATCGAGGAAGAACGTCTCCGCAAACGTATGAAGAGCAGCCGCAAACGGCTGACCAATGCCTGACCATCAGAAGAACTCGTTTGCCATTGTCGGCGGTGGCATCGGGGGTCTCACACTTGCTATCGCCATGCAACGCAACGGCTATCAGGTAGTGGTTTATGAAAACGCCCCGGAAATGAAGCTTCTGGGCGCCGGGCTCGGACTTTCCGCCAACGCCATCAAAGCCCTCATGGCTATCGGTCTCCATGAGGATATCCTTGAAAAAGGCAAGATTTTGCGCACCATGCGCATTAAAAGCAGCAATGGACGCGTGCTCAGCGAAAGCGATTCCGAAAAAGTCAGCGCCCGTTACGGCGCCGTCAATAATTTTACCATTCACCGCGCCGAACTTCACGAAGTTTTACTACGACGGCTGGCGCCGGGCACACTCCAGCTGAATAAAGGCTGTACCGATTATATCGACGAGGGATCCTCCATCAGGCTTTTATTCTCCGATGGCTCTTCTGCAACGGCTGACTATGTCATTGCATGCGATGGTATACATTCCATTTTCCGGAAGAAACTTGTGCCGGGAAGCGTGCCCCGGTATGCAGGATATACCTGCTGGCGCGCAGTGACTGACAAACTACCCGCGCACTTCAATACCAATGAAACCTCTGAAACATGGGGTCGCGGATCGCGGTTCGGCATTGTACCGCTGACCAATAACCGCGTCTATTGGTTTGCGTGCCTGAACGCACCGCAAAACGATCCGGCTATGCGTGCTTACACAACGACGGACCTCTTAAGGCATTTCGGAAATTTCCACACCCCTGTCCCCCAACTCATCAACGGAACGGATTCTTCAAAACTAATCTGGGCGGATATCATCGATGTCGCACCCCTGACCCGATTTGCATTCGGCAGAATTGTCCTGATGGGCGACACCGCGCATGCCACGACGCCGAACATGGGTCAGGGTGCATGCATGGCCATTGAAGATGCGGCTGTCCTCGTCAATTGCCTGGCGCACACCCCGTCGGTCCCGGAAGCATTTCAGGCTTTTGAAAGCCGGCGTATTCCCCGCACCACGAAGATCGTCAACCGGTCCCTCCAATTAGGACGTGTCGCACAACTGGAAAATCCCTTGTTGATGGCGCTCCGCAATACAGCGCTCCGCCTTACGCCACCGCGCGTTGCCGAAAAACAGGTGGAATTTCTTTACGAGATCTCGTTCGCGTAAAACCAGGACACCCGCCAAAGTCGAAACGCACTTGTTATATTTGCGCATGCACTACCGCACCGCCGCAGCCGATGACCTTCACCGTTTGATAAGCCTGTACAAAGCCGTTGCCCGGCAGGAAGGTGGGGTCGCACGTGAGGAGACTGAAATCAGT
>DASPJC010000180.1:0-7864 GCA_035628815.1 Ohtaekwangia sp.
TCTTCGCCGCTTTCTATACGGGGCGTGATATTTTTAAGTTTGGTGACGACTTCGGATTCGGCTGGGGTAACATGACGGGTACCTTCCGCTGGAATCATCTCTTTAATGAAAAACTCTTTTCCAACGTATCGGTTATTGGTAGCCAGTTCGACTACAAACTCGAGTATCAGGATAACATCGAAGGGTTCAAGTGGACCTCCAGCCTGAAGGAGTTCAGTATCAAGGCCGACCTCTCGTATGCGATCAACACCCGCAATGAACTATCCTTTGGCTATCATGTCACCGGCCGGCAATTTTCTCCCGGCAAGATCGCGCCGAATTCCACGGCCTCAATTTTCGAGACCCTCGAACAACAACAGCTGTATGCCCTCGACCATGGCCTCTACATCAGTAATCAGCAACAGTTCAGCGACCGGTTAACCGTTGACTATGGCGTGCGGCTTTCGATCTTTCAGAATGTCGGATCCGGCGATGTTTACCGGTATACCGACCCGCAGGATAAAGTCGAGCTCGAAAGGACTGATACCCTTCACTACAGCCGTTTCGAAACCATCAAAGCCTACATTAACGTAGAGCCGAGGTTGGGCATCCGGTATACCCTTGCCGCCGGACAGGCCGTAAAGCTGTCGTACAACCGCATGGTGCAGAACACCCACCTGGTTTCTGCGGCGACGGTCCCCATTCCTTTCAATACCTGGACGCCCAGCAACTTCTACCTTAAACCGCAGATTGCCGACCAGTATGCCATAGGTTATTTCCGCAACTTCCGCGACAATATGTTCGAATTTTCCATCGAAGGTTATTATAAGGACATTCAGCATGTGACCGATTTTGTGGACAACGCCGACATTTTTTTTAACGAAGACCTGACAACCGAATACCGGCAGGGCAAGGCGTGGTCATACGGAACAGAACTGATGCTGAACAAGAAACAGGGACGCGTAACGGGTATGTTGAGCTACACCCTTTCAAAAACAATGCGCGAAATACCGGATGTCAATGGCGGCAAAGCATTTCGCGCCAATACCGACCGGCGGAACGCACTTAACATCCAGGCCGCCTACGATCACAATGAAAAATGGACTTTCGGGGCGACCTTTACCTACAGCACCGGGAGGCCCATTACGATTACCTCCGGTAAATATGAATACGGAACGTATCAGCCTGACGTGATCACCGGCCGCAACGGCTACCTGCTGCCATCGTTCCACCGGTTGGATCTGTCGGCAACGCTCACACCGAGAAAACCGATCTTCCGGAAATGGAAAGGACAGGGGCAGTGGATCTTTTCCATTTACAATGTGTACAACCGGAAAAATCCTTTCACCATCTATACGCGTACAAAACAGGACAAGGATGGGAACATCATCGGTGACGGGACAGAGAAAGAAGCGCGTCTCATCTACCTCTTCCCGATCATGCCTTCAGTCACCTACAACTTTAAATTTTAAGACGTCATGAGAATACTATCGATCATCGTTTTTTTTGCAGCCTTTTTTTATGCCTGTGATGAGCCTGTCACACTGGATCTCAGGCAGACGCCCTCTAAAATTGTTATTGAAGGGTTGGTGACTGACGCGGAAGGATACCAGTTTGTGAAAATTTCCAGGACCGTGGGCTTTTATGCAACCGGAACAACGCCCCGCGTAACCGATGCGCAGGTGCTCGTGAAGGATGACCTGGGGAATGAATATCCGTTTGTCCACAACCCGCGGAGCCATATAGACTCGGCCGGGATATATGTGCCTGAATTTCCTTTTACCGGCGAGATCGGGAGAACCTATACCTTGAATGTCACGGTCGGTGAAACGCTGTACGCCGCGGAGGACAAACTGTTGCCGGTCATTCCGGTGGACAGCCTGAACTACCGTTTCAGCGAAGAAGAAGCCGAAGACCCCAAGGATCCGGGAAAGGTGTATGAACTTTTACTATTTGCCCGTGAGCCACAGGACGAAGCGAATTATTACCTGTTCAAGTTTTACCGCAATGGCGCGCTGACCTATTATGATGAGACTGATATTTACTACAGCGATGATAAATTTCTGGCGGAGAATATCGATGGCATCGCATCGCCTGTTTATTATGCCATACAAGATACAGGAAGGGTTGAGGCATACAGCATGTCGCGTGCCGGGTATATTTATTATGGTGATCTTTTCAGTCTTCTCAACAATGACGGCGGCGGGATGTTTGGTTCCATACCGGGAAGTCCGCGGACCAATCTTTCGAATGGCGCGCTGGGATTTTTCCAGGTGAGCGCAATTAAAAGCAAGGAGATCATTTTGAAAGAATAGTTTTTCCTAAACGTTTGCTTTTCACGGCGGGGAGTTTCATCTTTCATTTGGCAATGTTGCTTCATGAAAAAGAATCTCCTCGTCCTTTTTTTGATCGTTATCACCCGTTCCGCGTCAGGGCAGGAAATTCTGACGAACAATCCGCCCCTGCAATGGTACCAGGTGAACACGCGCCATTTTCGTGTTCTGTTTCCTGCCGGTTTTGATATCCAGGCCACGCGCATGGCCAACACGCTCGAACATCTTCATGCTGCTGAAGCGCAATCGCTGGGAAGCCGGCCCCGCAAAATATCAGTGCTGCTGCAAAATCAATCCGCGGTATCCAACGGGTTTGTTTCCATGTTTCCCCGCCGGTCGGAGTTCTATACCATGCCGCCTCAGGATTATAATTTTCTGGGCACGAACGATTGGCTCAACATGCTGGCCACCCACGAGTACCGCCATATCGTACAGTATCAACATGCAACCCGGGGATTTAACCGGGTTATTTATTACCTGTTCGGGTCTCCCACCTTTGCCGCTTTTTCACAGATCGCCGCGCCACAATGGTTCTGGGAGGGTGATGCCGTTGCCACGGAGACTGCCTTTTCGCGCAGTGGTCGTGGAAGAATCCCGCGATTCGCCCTTACATTCAAAACCAATTTACTGGAAGGCAGAACGTTTAATTACCATAAGCAATACCTTCGCTCGTACAAGCATTTCATTCCCGATCACTATGTGCTCGGCTATCATATGGTGTCGCATCTGCGAAACAAAACGAATGATGCCGGCATCTACGGTGATGTCACTGCGAGCGCCTGGGAAATTCCTTTTATCCCCTTTGCCTTTTCGAATGCGATGAAGCGTAAAACCGGCATGTTTGTTACCGGGCTGTATAAAGATATGGCCTCCACACTCAGGGCGGGCTGGAAAAATGAGATCGATCAGCTCGAACTGACATCGTACGAGCGTCTTACAAACAGAAAAAATGAAGCGTACACCGACTATCTCTACCCGCAGCCACAGGGCGATGGCAGTGTACTTGTGATGAAAAATGGGATGGGTGACATCGATCAGTTTGTGCGGCTGACGGCAGGAAAGGAAAAACGGGCATTTACTCCGGGCTTTGTCAATGATTCCGGGATGCTCTCGGCGCATTCGAACGTGGTGGTGTGGAACGAATTTGGTTATCATCCGCGGTGGCGCGTGAAGAACTATTCGCAGGTTAAACTGTATGATTTTGAGACCGGCGAGAAAAGGATCATCGGCGGGCGGAAAGGGCGTCTCGGCAGTGCTGCACTTTCGCCATCGGGTGACAGGATCTGCGCGATACGCTCGGATAATGACTACAGGAACACGCTTGTTATTTTTGAATTCTTCTCCGGTAAGCCGATCCGGGAAATTGAAGCCGGAGAAAACACTTTCTTTTCCATGCCGCGCTGGTCGGATAAGGGCGACAGGATCGCGCTGTTGAAAATTACGCCGGCCGGAAAAACGATCGCCCTGGTGGATTTGAATTCAAACGCCACTGAAGATGTGTTTCCCCCTGCCAACGAGAATTTTGGTCATCCGGTGTTGATTGATCAATACCTGTTTTTTAATTCCCCGGTCAGTGGTATTGATAATATTTATGTCTATGACCTTGAACGCGGCAAGCGGTTCCAGGTCACCATCAGTAAGTATGGCGCTTACAATCCCGCGGTATCCCCCGACAAAAAATTCATTTACTACAATGACCAGACGCGCAATGGGCTGGATGTCGTAAGAATTCCTTTTGATCCGACGGCCTGGAAGGAATATGTACCGGCGGAAGGAGCACCTGAACTGTACGATCATCTGGCGGAGCAGGAGCACCGGCCACACCTGCTGGACAGCGTTCCGCAGCACGATCTTCCTGTTGCGAAGTATTCGAAGCTCAAAGGGATCATCAATCCCTATAGCTGGGGATTGAATGTCAACAACGACCTCACCCGGATAAATTTTGGCATCGCCTCAAGAGACCTTCTCAGTACAACGACCATTGACGCCGGATATAGCTATGATATCAATGAACGCACGGGCTTGTGGCGGGGCAGTGTAAGCTATCAAGGGCTCTATCCGATCATCGACCTTGCTGTAGAAACGGGGGAGCGGAAAACGGATAAGACCGCGTTCGGAAGCGAGGTGAGATTTAGGTGGCGGGAAACGACAGTCGAAGGCGGGCTGCGTATACCACTACTGCTTACGCATTCGAAGTACAGTCAGCAACTTTCTGTTGGCGGTGCTGTGGGATTTACAAAGACAACTTCATTTGAAAACACGATTCGCCGCGATGGCCAGATTGTTTACCGGGGCCCGGGCAGAGTAGGTCCTGAGGTTGTAACGCAGGACGGCGATACCGTTGTGTTTGTTTATAAAGACCAATTGAGCAATGGAGATCTTTGGTATAACCATGTGTCGCTTTCCTATGATCGTTTGATGAAGACAAGCTATCGTGATTTTCTTTATCGCTGGGGTCAATCCTTTGACGCGGATCTGTATCACACGCCGTCCTCCGGTGATTTTGAAGGTAGTTTGTGGTCGATCCGCTCGACGGTGTACTTCCCCGGCCTGTTCAAACATCACTACCTGTATTTCCGCGGTGCATATCAGGCGCGCAGGCAGGGCATTGAAACCGATCTCTATACTTTCCGAAACACCATACCAAAACCCAGGGGGTATAGTTATCCGGCGGATCGGGAATTCACAAGCCTTTCGGCAAATTATGCTTTGCCATTATGGTATCCCGATATTGCTATCGGTCCGGTGCTGAACATTCAACGAATAAAAGCAAACTTGTTCTTTGATTACGGAACCGGCTCCGGTCTGGACTATTATTATGAAACAGCATCCAGCGGTGTGTATCCGATCCGTACGGACGCGACCTATCAATCTTTTGGCGTCGAGACAACCGTTGATTTTAATCTGATGCGCTTCCTCCCAAAGTTTGAAATGGGTTTACGGGCAACCTACATCAAGGCGAACCGGTATCACAACAGCGGAACGGTATTTGAGATTTTGATCGGGAATATCGGTTTCTGACACTTGAAAATCCTCTTTTATACCCTATTTTTGGAGGCTTATAGCCAAAAAAGGGCTTTGCAATGGTTTGCAATAGCCCTATCGTGAAGATTCATAAAAAAATTCATAGCAGAAAATGGCAGAAATCGTACGCATGCCCAAGATGAGCGATACCATGACCGAAGGGGTGATCGCCAAATGGCACAAAAAAGTTGGTGACACGGTGAAGTCCGGTGAACTCATGGCCGAGATTGAAACAGATAAGGCCACCATGGATTACGAATCTTTTAATTCGGGAACAATACTCTATATCGGCGCAAAGGAAGGTCAGGCTGTAAAAGTCGATGACGTGCTGGCCATTGTCGGTAACAAAGGTGAAGATTATGCTGCGTTACTGCAGGGTGCTTCCAATGCCGCCGCATCCGGTGGAAAGGCCGAGGAACCTAAAGCTGCCGCACCTGCACCCGCGGCCGGGACTCCTGCCATCGATACTTCAGGCATAAAAGCGGAGATCGTACTGATGCCAAAAATGAGCGACACCATGAACGAGGGTGTCATCGCGGCGTGGCATAAAAAAGTTGGCGATACGGTGAAGTCAGGTGAACTGATGGCCGAGATCGAAACAGACAAGGCCACCATGGAATATGAATCCTACAACAACGGCACCGTCCTTTACATCGGCGCGGAAGCCGGAAAGGCAATACCCGTGAACGGCGTGCTCGCAGTTGTGGGAGAAAAGGGTGCAGACTGGCAGGCACTCCTGAAGGCCCACGAGGCGAAAGGATCGCCCGGAGCAGCAGCTTCATCCGAAACAAAGCCTGCAGCAGAAAACAAAGCGGCTTCTTCAGTGCCCCCGGCTGAACATGCGACCAACGGAAGGATCAAGGCATCGCCACTGGCTAAAAAGCTGGCGAAGGACAAGGGATATGATATTGCGAGCATCCAGGGTTCCGGCGACCAGGGACGCATCACGAAGCGCGACGTTGAAAACTTTAAACCTTCTGCGGCACCGGCCAAGGGAGGTCAGGGCGCCCCTGTGACATTATCCAGGGTGGTAGGCGAAGAAAGCTTTCAAGAGGTGGCTGTATCACAGATGCGCAAGACGATCGCCAAGCGACTCGCGGAAAGCAAATTCACCGCACCGCATTTTTATCTCACGATGGAGATCAACATGGACAAGGCTGTTGAAGCGCGGAAGAGCATCAACGAAGTAAGTCCGGTCAAAATATCATTTAATGATATGGTCATTAAAGCGGCCGCTGCGGCCCTGCGTCAGCATCCCGATGTTAACGTCAGTTGGCTGGGCGACAGGATGCGAAAGAACCATCACATTCATATCGGTGTCGCCGTTGCTGTTAAGGACGGACTGCTCGTGCCGGTGGTTCGTTTTGCAGACAATAAATCGCTTTCCCATATCGCGGTGGAGGTAAAGGATCTCGCGCAGAAAGCCCACGATAAAAAACTTCAGCCCGCCGACTGGGAGGGAAGTACCTTCACGATCTCAAACCTTGGCATGTTCGGCATTGAAGAATTTACAGCCATCATCAATCCGCCGGATGCCTGTATCCTGGCCGTTGGTGGTATCAAGGAGACGCCTGTCGTGAAGAACGGGCAGGTCGTTCCAGGTAACGTGATGAAGGTGACCTTGTCGTGTGACCACCGTGCGGTAGACGGCGCGGTAGGTTCCGCATTTCTCAAAACCCTGAAGGGACTCCTGGAAGACCCGGTGAGAATTTTAATCTGATCTTGTGCGTGCCACCTGACGGGTGGCACTATTGTTTTTAATCATGGAAAAAATTCACGCAACAACGATTATCGCCGTTATGCATAACGGCCAGGTAGCGATCGGAGGAGATGGCCAGGCTACCATGGGAAATTATGTCGCCAAAAGCAATGTTCGCAAGATCCGGAAACTTTATGAAGGGAAGATCCTGACCGGTTTCGCAGGATCAACGGCGGATGCCTTTACCTTATTGGAACGTTTCGAGGAGAAACTCAACAGTTATGGCGGCAACATGAAACGCGCGGCAATTGAGCTGGCCAAGGATTGGCGAATGGACCGGTATCTCCGGAAACTGGAAGCCATGCTGATCGCTGTCAACAAGGAAGAATTACTATTGCTTAGCGGAACGGGGGATGTCATCGAACCCGATCAGGAGGTTTGTGCCATCGGATCAGGAGCGATGTTTGCGCAGTCGGCTGCGCTGGCATTGAAAAAACACGCGCCGCACCTGACGGCGGAAGAAATCGTCCGGGAGAGCCTGAACATTGCGGCCGACATTTGCATTTACACCAATCACAATCTCGTCATCGAGAAGTTGTAGCTTTTTCAGGCGGCAGGACTTTGTTTTTCTTTCGCCGCTTTTTTTCAGGCTTGGGGATATCCTCCAGTAAGATCACAAATGATTTCAAATGCGTTGTCTGGCTGAGGATGATTTTCAGGAGCCCGATGGCAGGCACCGCGAGGATCATGCCCGAAATGCCTAATATTTTTCCGCCGATCACCAACGCGACAATGGCCGCCAGGGCGCTAATACTGACTTTGGAACCGG
>DASPJC010000181.1:0-4355 GCA_035628815.1 Ohtaekwangia sp.
CAGAGACCGGCTGGTTGCAGCTCGCCCCGGCTTTCGGATATGGTCCGCTACGCGGCACTACAAACAAGGGTGAACTGAAATTGCCGATCGTTAACCACCAGGCCATGCAACTCGAGGATTTTGCTACCTGTGTCCTGGAGAACCGGGAATCCAGCGTAAGCGGCGAAGAAGGGTTAAAGGATATGAAAGTGATCGAAGCGATCTACAGGTCTATCGCAACCGGCGGAAAGGTCAAGGTCAGCTAACGCTTTACTGCTCCCGCTTTCATCAACGAACTTCCGCAATCGATTTAAGCCCAAATTCAGCTGATAAAATTACATTGTGAATCAATAGCTGTAACGTTTGATTAATTTTGTCGTGTAAAGACCGATAACTCACGATGAATACGATTCAACTTTTAGGACTGGTAGCGGGCGGTTGTACAACCATCGCTTTTTTGCCACAGGTCATCAAGACCTGGAAGTCACGTTCAGCCAAGGATCTTTCGCTAAGCATGTTTTCGATTTTTTGCCTTGGTGTAACCCTGTGGCTTGTTTACGGGTTCATGGTTCGCGATATACCCGTTATTGCCGCCAATATGTTGACCCTGATGCTGGCGTCTACATTATTATTTTTCAAACTTCGGTTCAAGGGATAGCCTTTTTCCGGTGTAACGGATGTTACACCCCGCCGTCCGATTAAGTATGTCGTAAGGTGACGAGCCGAACCTCTAACACCGGTTCTCCGACATTTTTTTTTAATGCCCTTTCGCTGCTTCGGCATGTGTGGTCTAAATTAATCAAAATGCCCCTGTAAAGGTCTAATTGACAGTGGTACGGGCTGGTATATGGATTTGATAAACCCATGCAAGGAGGTCGAGATGAAAAAGAACAACTATTTGGATTTGATCACCGCGGTTGATGTTTTGAATACCCTGAATGGTGGCATGAGCGAGCCGCAGATGGCCTTGCAAAACGGCGATGAGGGTCGTGAGATCAGACTGCGAATTCCTGGTATCAGTAAAGAATCGGTAAATATTGAAATACATAATAACACCCTGACAATCTATCACTACATACCGGTGTTCTCACAGGATAAGCTGATTGACATGCCACGCATTGTCTACAGCCGAGTGATTCCGTATTTCATTGATATCAGCAAGATCCACGCGCATGTCGAGGTGGACGAATTCGTGGTGCAAATGCCCTTCAACAGGCTGGCCAATGGCTATCACCGAAACATCCGGATCCGCGACTGACAATTAATCAACAATGCCCTGGTAGGTGAGTGCTTTGAACTTTTCACCGATGCCCCATTGGGGGGCCTGGTAGATATTGGTATAAATGAGGCCGATGAGCCTTTCCTGCGGGTCTGCCCAATAATGTGTATTAAAGGCGCCGCCCCAGGAAAATGACCCTTTGGATACGGGTGAGCGGTAATCGTTACTTTCGGTCTCCAGCCCGAAACCCAATCCTACCGATTGGTTTGGGATCTGCTGGTCTGTCAACATCAACTCAACAGTCTTGCGGCTTAACAACCTTACACCATTGAACTGGCCGCCATTCAGAAACAGCTGTAGAAACTTCGCATAGTCTTCCACCGTCGAGGACAAGCCTGCTCCGCCCGAGAAATATTTGCCTGCAGACTTGGGGTAGTCAGGGTCTACATTATCGTACGGCTTCCCGCTCATACTGACAACCTTGCCATCCCTGCCCTGGTAAAGCGGGACCAAGCGGCCGTGTTTTTCTTTTGGCAGATAGAAGTAGGTGTCTTTCATGGTGAGCGGATCGAAAATTCTTTTCCGCAGAAATTCATCGAACGGCATACCGGAGAGAACCTCTACCAGATACCCCAGCACGTCGCTGTTCAGCCCGTATAACCAGCGCTCTCCGGGATGTGTTTTCAACGGAAGGCCGCCCAGGATTTTCATTTTGTCGGCCAGTACATCGTTGTTGTTGCCGATCCCGCTGGGCACACCGGCCTTGGCGTACAGGGCGACGAACTCAGAGCTTCCGATGGCGGCATAATCGATTCCGGAGGAATGGGTGAGAAGCTGCCGGATGGTAATTTCACTTTTTGCCGGCTCTGTGGTGTAACTGGTATCCCTGGCGTTGAAGGTTTTCACCACTTTGGGATTCCTGAATTCCGGGATGTATTTTGACAACGGGTCGTCCAGCAGGAATTTACCTTCTTCCCACAACATCATTACGGCCAGGGCGGTGATGGCTTTACTTTGGGAAGCGATACGGAAGATGTCGTCTTTTTTTAACAATATCTTTTTTTCCGTATCGCTGTATCCATACGCTTTATGATGCACGATTTTGCCATCGCGGACGATAATTGCCACAGCGCCCGGTATGGCACCCGTTGCAACCTGTTCCTCCACCATCCGGTCTATGTGCTGAAGCCGCGTGGCAGACAGGCCGGCTTCTTCGGGTTTGGCGGTAGTAAACGATTTTACGGACTGGCAAACTCCGGTATTGACCAGGAGGAACGTTAGGATAAAAATAGCAACGGCGACGCGCATGGATGAGTGAATAATGTGCAACAAACAATTTAAGGTGGTCGTGATTATACTTTAACGTGTCCCCAGTTTTCGCCTGTTTTGATCCGGTGGATCTGCATGTCAGAAACTTTGAACATCCTGGCAAGGGCTTTCAATGTCGGCTGGGATTTCGATTTGAACAAAGCAATCTTGATCCGTTTCACTTTGCCGGATGTAAGTTTAGGCCCTTCATCGGGGTTCATGCGAACCAGTACGTTCGGATCTTTTTTCGCGTGCTCGATCTGGTTGTCATGCTTCACCCATTTCAGGTTAGCGGCCTTGTTATTTTCTTTCCGGTGATCGACGTGGATTACGAAGTTGTGTTTTTGTGAAGGCTGCTTGCAGAAGTGCTCGGCAACCAGGCGATGGATGTAGTAATTCTGCCGTGTTGATTCCCGTCCGATCGTGATACTGGGATAACCCTGCGTGAGCCGCGGCTTTAACAGATAACCATCTTCCAGTTTTGCTTTGAAACTGACCATGCGTCCTTTGTCGGAAACCGCATAGCGCTTTGTAGTGGTGCCTTTTTTCAGGCTCAGTTCCTTCCAGCGTTCGCCGGCAAGAAACTTCAGTTTGGAGTCTTTTGTAGTTGCCATAAAGTTAAAAGGGTAAGGGTTCAGAGAGATTTGGTATAAGATTATGAAAATAGGTTTGTATTTGTTCCAGGGTGCTCAGGCGGGAAGTGTTTGTGATTTTTCTACCGTCGATTTCAGTGACGGGTGTCAGCTCGCCCATGGTTCCGCAGGCGAAGACCTCATCCGCATTATAGAATTCAGTCAGCGAGAGATCGCGTTCCCCGAACGGTATGTTGTTGGTTTTGCAGATTTCAAGGACTAACCCACGGGTGATGCCATGCAGGCATGCCGTTGCAAAAGGTGTGTAAACGGTTCCATCCTTGATCATGAAAAGATTTGTGTCGTTGAGTTCGGCAACAAATCCGCGGTCGTCGAGCATGACAGCCGCATCGGCTCCGGCTACGTTGGCCTGGATCTTTGCGAGGATGTTATTGAGAAGGTTATTATGATGGATTTTGGAATCCAGGAATTGCGGAGCGTTGCGTCGTTGTGATGAGGTGATCACCCGGATTCCGGTAGTGTTGTCATACACGAGCGGTTTCCACTCGGCGAGTACGATCAGGCACGGGCCTTTGGTGTTCAGGCGCGGGTCCATTCCGGAAGTCACCTTTTCACCCCGTGTTAAGGTCAGGCGGATATGGGTTTCATCCCGCATGCCATTGGCTTCAAGCGTCTGAAAGATTGCTTTTTTGATCTCCGCTTTCGCAGGTATAGCGGTAAAAGCAAGTGCGTGTGCCGAGGCGTGCAGCCTGTCCAGGTGCTGGTCAAGGCAGAATATCCCGTTTTTATAGACGCGCAACCCCTCCCATACAGCGTCTCCGCCCTGGACCACGCTGTCGAAGACAGAGATCCTGGCCTCCTCGCGCGGCAGTAACGTACCGCCTATGTGGATGTGAATGTTGGTGTTCCGGGTATTGAACCGTTGCAGCATGTTTGTGAGCTCTACGCCATCTTTCACCCTTCTTCGAAGGTCGTTAGCAAACGTATTTACAAGTCGGGCGGGGATGGGCTTATCGAATGTAATACTTATTTTATCTAATGATCAAGGGGTGAACGAAAAAGGTAACAGTTTTTGGTAATAATAGTCGGCCTTCTCATGCAATTCGGTCAGGTGGCGGGGGGGTTGCGACACACGGGCTGGTTGTTTTTCGAATCCCGTCGAACGGTGTACGTTGTCATACCAGTAGGGCGCCCACACGCCGTCGTAAGGTTTTGGTCCTGCTTCCCACGATAACATCTCCGGCGTATAGGCTATA
>DASPJC010000182.1:0-21639 GCA_035628815.1 Ohtaekwangia sp.
GATTAATAACAATGAGTTTCCCATCGAGAATACGTTGGTGGCCAGCAAAGGCTATGGTGAGAAGGATGGTGAACCGCAGCGCACATCCATTCTGCGACATTATCTCGATACCATTGACGCCAGCAGCGCGGTACTGATCGAACCCATTGATCCGGCGCTATTTCATCTCAATAATGAGTACTGGGTGAGCTATTACATCGGCACGCAGATCTTTGACAAGCGTTTTGTGTTTGTGCCTGACGCCATCCGTGAAGAAAATATTTCGTTTATCAAAGAGCTGGAAATGGAAGGTGTGCTGCATTCGTAGCACTGAAATTTACAATCTTTATTCTAAACGCTTGATCTTAACTGAAGGCAGGACAGACATCCCGCTACATAAAATGGACTGGAATCGTGCAGCTTTGAAAGCAATACCATTACCGTTATGCCTACCATTAACATTGACACATCAATAAACCCCGTTGTATGCAACCCGAACTTCGCGACATCCTTTTTCTTGACATTGAGACCGTAGCCGGTACCTACGAGTTTTCATTGTTGAACGAACGACTAAAAACCCAATGGTCACGCAAGGCCAGCTTCTTCCGGCGGGAAGAAGGACAAACTGACGAAGACCTTTACCATGAACGCGCCGGCATTTACGCAGAATTCGGAAAAATTGTCTGCATTGCCGTTGGAAAGTACATTGAAAATGAGTCGGGCGAACTTGTACTCAGGACCAAAGCATATTTTGGTGATGATGAAAAATTATTGCTGAGCGAATTTAAGGCAATGCTGGAAAAGATCGACCCGGCAAACCTCAAGCTGTGCGCGCACAACGGAAAGGAATTCGACTTCCCCTACCTGAGCCGCAGAATGCTTGTCAACTGCATTCCGCTGCCCTACGCCCTGAATCTATCCGGTAAGAAACCATGGGAAATTCATCACCTGGACACCATGGAATTATGGAAATTTGGTGATTACAAACATTTCACCTCGCTGGACCTGCTGGCTGCGATCTTTGATGTACCCACCAGCAAAAGCGACATTGATGGCAGCCGCGTAAACCACGTTTATCATGTGGAAAAGGACTTGGTGAAGATCAGGGATTACTGCCTGCGGGACGTGGAAGTTCTGGCCCGGCTTTTCCTGAAATTGAAGTGCATTTCACTGGATCGTGATCTCATTGTGCAGCATACGCTTTGAAGGTTCAAAGTTTAAACTTTAAGGTTCAAGGTCCAAGGTTCAAAGTTTAAGGTTCAAAGTTTCGATTAACCCCTGGTCCAGGTTCGCCCCTGGATGCCTGGATAAAGGTAAGGAACTGAATCGCTGGTGATCACTTCTTTGGTTGAAAGATCCATCATCGACAACACGCCGGACCACCCTGCGCCTGTATCCATGAGCCAGATATCGCCGGAACGTATCGGGTGCGGAAAGGGAACCGGCGTATGGCCAAGGTAAATTTCATCGTACGTTGTAAATTTTTTTTCGATTGCGCGGGCGTGATAATCCAGCGCTGTTCGTGCAAGGTTCCTGTCCCACAAAAAAACATCTGTACCCTGTTCGTAAAGTTCCCGGCGCGGATCGAACCCGGCGTGCACAAAAACCCTGCTGGCTTCGGTGTAGTATGGAAGAGCGTCTCTGAAAAAATCAACGTGCGCCGGGGGTACACCGTCGTCGTACGATCGCACCGTAGCTTCGCCGCCCTGGGAGAACCAGACGGATTCCACCAGACCGGTCGTCATCCACCCGAAAGTCCACCAGTCGTGATTTCCAAGGATGTACGTGAGGTCAGTGATCTTTAACAACTCGTCAACACACGCCCTGGTTTCGGGCCATCCGTCGCAGACGTCTCCGAGACAAATCAGTCGATCGTGGTTGTAGTCGAACCGTGACCGCTCCAGGCATTGCCGCAAAGCGCGGTAGGCGCCGTGAATATCCCCCATAACCCATGTTCTTCCCATAAACCTGTTGAACGGCTCCCGTTACAATCTGTAAAAATTTTGAGCCGGATTGACAAGAATTGCGCTATTTTTGGCGCGGATAAAACCGTAAAAGCCGAATGGAAAATGTCGTCGTTGAAAAGCACCAGGAGCATCAGGAAAAGGTAAGACAGGTGTATCGTGAAGTCGCCAAAGTGGTGGTGGGGCAGGAATATATGGTGAACCGTTTGATGATCGGATTATTCACCAATGGGCACATTCTGCTGGAGGGCGTTCCCGGGCTGGCTAAAACCCTGACGGTAAGCACGCTCGCACAGGTTCTGCACCTTGACTTTCAACGTATCCAGTTTACGCCTGACCTTTTGCCCGCCGATCTCGTGGGAACCATGATTTACGATCAGAAAGAGGGGAAATTTGAAGTTAAAAAAGGGCCGATCTTCGCGAACATTATTCTGGCCGACGAGATCAACCGCTCGCCCGCTAAAGTTCAGTCCGCCTTGCTGGAAGCCATGCAGGAAAAGCAGGTTACTATTGGGGAAACCACGTTCCGCCTTGATAAACCTTTCCTGGTACTGGCCACCCAGAACCCCGTCGACCAGGAAGGTACTTACCCGTTGCCGGAAGCGCAGGTCGATCGTTTTATGATGAAGGTCTTTGTTGATTACCCGACCAAGGAGCAGGAAATTGAGATCATGAGAAGGATCTCTAACATGCAGTTCGACTACAAAGTGGGAACGATCCTTAGCAAGGAAGATATTTTTGCCATCCGCGATCAGATCAATAAAGTAAAAATCTCGGATTCGCTTGAGCGGTATATCATCGAGCTCGTTTATGCAACCCGCAAGCCGCTCGACTACAAGCTGAACGAACAGGCGCAGTACATTCAGTTCGGCGCTTCGCCGCGTGCGAGCATCAATTTGAATCTTGCTTCGAAAGCTGTCGCCTACATCGACGGCCGCGATTACGTTCTGCCGGAAGACATCAAAGAAGTGGCGCGTGATGTCATGGGTCACCGGATCATTCTGAACTATGAAGCCGAAGCGGATAATATCCGCACATCGGATATTATCAAAGCGATCCTGACGAAAGTGCCGATCAATAAATAGTAGTAGTATACCCGGCGAAAACTCGTTTTTCTTATAGATTTCCTGGTTAACAATTCCTTAACCTGAATTTTCCCGCTTTAAAATTCCTCAGCGCCTATCCCCAGGGTTGGCGTGTTCTTACTTAATGTTCCAGTAAAGAAAGCATAACGTGCCTTAACAATTTGGTAAAGCCCGCCTCGGTTTGGTTTAACATTAGATTTCCACCTTTGGCCCGGAATAAAATGAAACTAAACCAAATTACACATGAAAAAATTCTTGTCCATGTTGGTCTTTGCAGGCATGGTTGCATCTTTCGTAGCCTGTGATGATGATGAAGGCACTCCGGACGGGCCGTCTATTACCGCACCGGCTGTTACTAATGTTCAGGCATCGGCGGCGGCTGATATCTCTTTTGCCGTTACTTCACCAGGCGGATATAAATCGGTAACCATTTCCCAGTCCGGTGGAACTGCCGCTAAAAAATCGGAACCTGCTGCCGGGGCCACAAGCGGAAATATCGTTGTGACTTTTACCGCAGGTGAAGGCGCAGGTGCAGGGTCGGTAACAATTGCTGTTACTGACAATAACAGTAAGACAGAAACAGAGACTGCCGCTGTGAACATAACTGAAGAAGCTGTCCCGGATATCGTGGTGGTCGCCGGATTAATCGAGGAGGATGTAACGTGGACTGCTGATAATATATATGAGCTTGCAGGCCGTGTAATTGTAAATGCGGGCGCAACGTTGACCATCGAAGCAGGCACAGTCATCAAAGGTCGTACTGGAGATGGCGCAAACGCCTCTGCACTGATGATCGCACGTGGTGGCAAGATAGAGGCAGTAGGAACCGCTGAAAATCCTATCATCATGACGAGTGTTCTCGATGACATTCAGCCCGGACAAACTTCCGGGACCGAATTGGATGTTACGGATAGAGGCAAGTGGGGTGGCCTGGTAATTTTAGGGAAAGCTCCCATTTCCTTCTCCGGCGCAACGGAAGCGCAAATCGAAGGTGTTCCGGCAGGGGAACCGTTGGGGCTTTATGGCGGAAATGTTTCTGACGACAATTCCGGTACTGTACAATTCGTTTCGATCAGGCATGGAGGAACAGAACTTTCGGGCGGCAATGAAATAAATGGACTTACGTTAGGTGGCGTGGGTAGTGGTACAACGATCAGCGACATTGAGATTTTTGCAAATTTCGATGACGGCGTTGAATTCTTCGGCGGTTCAGTAAATGTTTCCAATATCCTGGTAAGCTACCAGGGAGACGATGGTATTGATATTGATCAGGCATACTCCGGCACGATAGACGGCTTTATGGTTGTTCATGGTGCGAGCACAAACCAGGGATTGGAAATCGACGGCCCGGAAGGAACGGACAATGCCGATGGTAAATTCACATTGAAAAATGGTACGCTCATCGGACATGATGATGTTGCGAATCTGGCAGATTTCAAATCGAAAGCGCAGGGAACAATTGAGAACGTGCTGTTCTCGGGATATGCTGCCGGCAAAAAGATTATGATCGCCGCTAGCTACGATGGAAGTTGCAATTCCACATCCAATGCCTACAAAAATCTTGTTGATGGCAACCTCGAATTTACTGATGTTCAGTTCACCACATTTACAGTTGACGTGTATGCGTCCTCCGGAAGTTGTGACACAGCGGCCGATGATGCTACTGCCGCGGGGCTTGTCAGTTCTGGCACGGCTACAGGAGGTCCGGCTATTTCAACATGGGGGTGGTCTGTTTCCGCCGATCAAGGTTTGTTAGAATAGGTTGTGAAAATTCTAATACTAAAGCCCTTGTCTTCGGACAGGGCTTTTTTTTGTGCCAAAGGGATCCAAGCGAAATTTTTGCTGCCCCTCGGCCATCTTTCCCCAGTGTTAATTTTCTCCAGGGATCCCCTGCTGATTTAAACATTCCGGTCATGTTAAGGTAATGTTACCAAAACATACGGCGTAAGCCTAAATCTTAAAAAGGAGGTAATGTCCTAAAGAGCATATTCTGAACAGCCCGGAATAACTTTGCATCGGATTTATAAAGGAAAAAAATGAAAAAGCTGTCCATTATTTGCGCATTTCTATTCGTTAGTTTATATGCGTTTTCCCAACATGGTTACGTAAGAGGAAAAGTAACCGACGGCGAATCCGGGGAAGGGCTTTATGGCGCCACCGTCGTGAAACAAAATTCTACGACAGGAGTGGTATCTGACTTTGATGGTAATTACTCCCTCGCGCTGGAGCCCGGCGTGCATACCATTGTATTAACCTTCATATCCTATCAGACACAGATCATTGAAAATGTCGAAGTAAAGGATAATAAAGTTACGATCCTCGACTTTGTCATGAAACCGGATGTATCCGAACTTGAGGAGGTGGTCGTTACGAGCTCGGCATTGAAAGATTCTGATGCCGGTATAATGACCTTTCAACGAAAGTCGGCTAACGTACTGGACGGCATGTCTAACCAGACATTCAGGAATACGGGTGACAGGGACCTGGCGTCGGCGATAGGAAGGGTAACCGGCGTATCTGTTCAAAGTGGAAAGTTTGTCTATGTCAGGGGCCTGGGAGATCGCTATACACGCACGACCATTAACGGGATGACGATTCCCGGATTGGATCCGGACCGAAATGATGTCCAGATCGACATTTTTCCTACGGCCGTTCTTGAAAATGTGATCGTGTACAAAACCTTTTCCCCTAACCTTCCCGGTGATTTTACGGGAGGAATGGTCGATGTGGAGACGCGTAATTTTCCGGATAAAAAAACCACTTCCGTCTCCTTCGGCTTCCGGTATAATCCTGAGATGAATTTAAACAGCGACTACCTTACTTACCAAGGCGGAGACACCGATTGGTTAGGGTTTGACGACGGCAACCGGAAATTGCCCTTCTCACCTGATACTGCAATCCCGGACGAGTCTGCTAATAATCCGATGTTGGAAACACTGACAAGAGGCCTTAATCCGCAGTTGGGCGCACAGCGCAAAAAAAGTTTTTTGAATACCTCCATTGCCTTTAACCATGGCAACCAGATCAGTATGGATAAGTTTACACTGGGCTACACTGCCATTTTTAACTACCAAACCCGGTTTGAGTATTTCGATGATGTAAAATTTGGTGAGTATACTAAAGATGACGACCGAAATAAAACGGCTTTTTTTGCTGAAGAAGTCAGACAAGGTGAATTGTCTCGTAGCAATGTCCTGTGGAGCGGGTTATTATCGGGATCGATCAAATTCAATAAACATAGCTTTACGGCCAGCATTTTTCATACGCAGAATGGCGTTGCGGAGACTTCTGAACGTATCAGCCGTAACTATGATCAAACCCAGGCTACCCTTTATGAAAACATTCTCACCTACTCGCAACGTTCTGTCACCAATGGAATCCTTTCTGGAACCCACCAATTGGGCAAGCTCAGGTTGGATTGGAAAAATGCTTATACTGTAGCCCGCACATACGATCCAGATTTCCGTGAAACAAAAATTGAAATCACGGATCCCGATAATGCCACTTTAAACGGCGGCGCCGGCGCGGGGATCAGAAGATTCTGGAGAGACCTGAACGAATTCAATGAAAATCTTAAACTGGATTTCACATTGCCGTATGGAAAGGCAAACAAATTTCAGTTTGGCGCAGCCGGCCTTTACAAAGAACGGGAATTCGAAGTATTTAATTACCGCATCAACGCCACCAGTACGTCAAACGTGCCGGTCGATCCTGATTACTTCCTGCGCGCCGAAAACATCTGGACGCCTTCTGAAGAACAAGGTTCCTACATCAGTGGCAACTATGAACCTACCAATAATTATGACGCTAATTCAAGCGTATATGCCGGTTATGCGATGACGGAAATGGTTTTTGGAAAACTCAAGGCTATCTATGGTGCTCGAATCGAGAAAGCAGCCATGCATTATACAGGGGTCGATACGCGAGGAACGGTTTTTAATGACCGACAAACATTTGACGAACTGAATATACTTCCTTCGGTGAATCTGGTCTACAGCATTAACGAATTTATGAATTTGCGCACATCCTTTGGTCAGACGCTGGCAAGGCCATCATTTAAAGAAAAGTCGGCCGCCCAGATTTATGATCCCATTACCAAAAGATTTTTCAACGGTAACCTTGACCTCGAGCAAACCGAGATAAGCAACTATGACCTGCGTTGGGAAAATTTCTTTAACAGTGGCGATATGATTTCCCTCTCGTTGTTCTATAAGCAATTCAATGGACATATTGAACTGGTAACCTTCGATGTAGCGCCGAATAATGTGAAACCTCGGAATGCCGGCGATAGCAAAGTTTATGGCTTTGAGTTTGAAATCAAAAAACGTTTTGACTTCATCAGTACAGCCTTGTCAAATTTCTCGGTTGGTGCAAATTTGACACTGGCAAATTCGACGGTCGATCTGAAATCCGTTTATGTCAACGATAACGAAACGAAAACCACTGAATTTGAATCCAGGAGTGCTAACGCGCGTACAGGAGAAACTATTGGCGATACACGGCCGATGGGAGGCCAATCTCCCTATCTTGTGAATGCATTTTTAAATTATGCCGATAAAGAGGGCAATATCAATGCAAATCTGTCCTACAATGTTCAGGGCGAAAGCTTGTTTATTATTGGAGTGGGTGCCATTCCGGATATTTATACACAACCCTTTCAAAGCATGAATTTTAATGTATATCGCAATTTCGGATCTGACCAAAAGCATAGAATAACGTTTGGCGTCACGAATTTACTGGACGCTGAAAGAAAGGATCTTTACAAAGGATATGGAGGAGCCGAAGCTATCTACTCAATATACAAACCTGGGAGGACATACGCGTTGACGTATGGTCTTACCTTCTAAAAAATGCCTCGTTGAGTTAATAATATTATCGAACATCATAAGAGGCTATTTCATTTAAATCCATTGTTTCAATACACCCCTTTCTAAAACCTGAGTTTTCTTTTTTAACTTTCACTCTGCCGGGCAAAGGCCTTGAACAGGGAACTTTTTCACATCGTTCGTCGTGTGTGTTTCCTTAAAAGCTAACCGGGTCAACTATGCCAAAAAATGTTCTCATCACCGGCGCTTCGGGCCTCATCGGTTCCCGGCTGACGGAAATGCTGCGGGTGCAAGGGCACGCCGTCGCCCATTTGAGCCGCTCGAAAAAAGGGACGCAGGTTCCCGTCTTCACGTGGGATGTGGCGCGGAAGGAAATCGAGTCCGGCGCGCTTGAAAATACCGACACCATCATTCACCTGGCCGGCGCGGGAATCGGCGACCAGCCCTGGACCGAACGGCGGAAAAAGGAAATACTTGAAAGTCGCACACTGTCGACGCGGTTGTTATATGAAACGCTTGCCCGTGGACAACATAACGTTACCACCGTTGTGTCTGCCTCGGCTGTCGGGTATTACGGATCTGCGGGGAATGAAAAAGTATTCACCGAAGATGCCGGCCCTGGAAATGGTTTCCTTGCCGATGTCGTCACGCAATGGGAAGCAGAGGCCGACAGGATCAAAACCCTTAACATTCGCGTAGTGAAAATTAGAACGGGGATCGTATTAAGTGAAGCCGGGGGCGTTCTGAAAGCCATCATGAAGCCGGTCAGATTTTACCTGGGTGCCCCGTTGGGTTCTGGCAACCAGTATCTGAGCTGGATCCACCTGGATGATCTTTGCCGGATGTATATTTTTGCCGTTGAAAACGCTTCGCTGCAAGGTGCCTGCAACGCGACCGCGCCGGGGCCTGTAACGAATCGCGAACTCACAGCCACCATCGCACAGGCGATGCACAAGCCGATGATCTTTCCTGCGGTGCCGTCTTTTTTACTGAAACTTTTTCTCGGCGAGATGGCCGACCTCGTGTTATACGGAAGCCAGGTGTCGCCACAGAAAATTCTCGACGCCGGCTTCCGGTTCCGCTATACAGATATTACCGTCGCGGTGGAGGAGCTTGTGAATCAGTCGCCCGCAAAGCGGCATTAGTCGCCGGCGTTTCACAGCCTTCGTTTTTAAATCCATCCTCGTATATTCGTCCTTTAAGGTTTACGCTATTGTCCATGAAAGCAAAAAAGAAACGGCGCATTGAAGATGATGTCATCAAGCAGGCGCTGGAAGAAGAACATCGCATCCGAAAAGCATTTAAAGACAAGGACTGGGCAGAGATAAAGGGTTCCAACAGCTGGATGATTTTCAAGGTCATGTCTGAATTCGTGGAAGGACTTGAAAAACTGGCCAAGATCGGGCCCTGCGTAACGATCTTTGGATCCGCCCGGGTCAAACCCTCCAACCCGTATTATAAAATGGCGGAGGAGATCGCGTACCAGTTAGTGCAGCAGGGATACGGCGTGATAACGGGCGGCGGACCGGGTATCATGGAAGCGGGAAATCGCGGCGCCAACCGTGCCAAGGGAAAATCCGTGGGACTAAACATTTACCTGCCGCACGAGCAAAAAGGGAATATCTACATTGACCCTGACAAACTGATTACGTTTGATTATTTCTTTGTTCGCAAAGTGATGTTCGTGAAATATTCACAAGGTTTCATCGTCATGCCCGGTGGCTTTGGTACGCTGGACGAGTTGACGGAAGCGCTAACATTAATCCAGACCAAAAAGATCGGCCGGTTTCCCATTGTGCTTGTGGGAAAGAAATTCTGGGGCGGCCTGCTCGACTGGTGGCGAAAAGTGCTGGTTCTCGAAAAAATGATCGGTGACGATGATCATGAACTTTTTAATCTTGTCGATACCCCGGAGGAAGCGGTCAGGGTGATCGATGAATTTTATGCCAAGTACCTTCTCTCACCTAACTTTTAGGAAAAGCATTTTTAGTAATGCCATGTTGATTGATCAATGTAAAGTGTCGTAAGAATGAGTGAGCAAAACAAATCCCGATCGCTGGCGATAACGCTGAAAGAACTCAGTATATCCAACTTTATTTCCATTTGCACCCTGGTCATTGTGTTCGGCTATATCATCCGGAATGAATCGTCAGCAGAACGACGAAATCCCGACAACATTTCAGATGAAGGTGTGGTAAACAGTGAACCGCTGTACGAAGATACAGCCCATCCATCGCCGGCCGTATCCTTTGCTGTTCCCAGGAACGTCACCTTTGCCGGGGAAGGCGTTCCCCTGAGCCTTCCGGACGTGCGCGAGCGGCTCGACAAGGAATTGCAGATCAATTGCTACCTGCACAGCAATACCATCTTCCTCATCAAACGCGCCAACCGGTGGCTTCCCCAGATGGAAAAAATCCTGAAGGAATACGACATTCCGGAAGACTTCAAATACCTTCCACTGATCGAAAGCAATTTGCTGAACGTGGTATCGCCGAAGGACGCCGTCGGTTACTGGCAGATTCTCGCGACCTCGGGCCGGGAGCTTGGTCTCGAAATAACGGATGAGGTAGACGAACGTTACGATCCGCTGAAGGCCACCGTGACGGCCTGTAAATACCTGCGCAAAGCTTATAACAAGTTCGGCAACTGGACAACGGTAGCCGCTTCCTATAACCGCGGCATGGGCGGTATGGAACGCGCCCTTGAAGATCAACAGGTGGATTCGTACTACGACCTTTTCCTGAACGACGAAACTTCACGCTATGTTTTCAGGATCATCGCCATCAAGGAAATTGTTGAGAATCCGCTGCGGTATGGTTTCAATGTGAACCCCCAGCATCTGTACCCGGAAGAGCCCTTGCGCTACATTGAAGTGGACGAGACGATAAAGGATCTTGTATCCTTCGCCAAACGCCATGGAACAAATTACAAACTGCTGAAACGGCATAATCCATGGCTTCGCGACGATCGCCTTACAGTCAAAAAGGGCAGGAAATACCGGATTGCCATACCGGCATAACCATTAAGAAACAGATTTTTTTATGAGTACCAATACCAATTCCCGCCCTTACATACTTGCTGAATGCCAATGGAAAACCGTGCGGGATGCCAGTTATGACCTGGCGATACTGCCCTGGGGTGCCTGCGAAGCGCACAACTACCACCTGCCCTATGGAACCGATATTATTGAAGCCGATTATGTAGCCGCCGAATCCGCCAGGATCGCGTGGGAAAAAGGAGCAAAAGTCATTGTCTTGCCAGCCGTTCCCTTTGGGGTAAACACCGGACAATACGATGTGAAACTCGATATTAACATGAACCCGAGTACACAAATGGCCGTTTTGGGCGATATCATCCAGGTTTTGAACCGCCAGGAAATTTTTAAACTGATCATCCTGAATAGTCACGGGGGCAACGATTTCAAGACCATGATCCGCGAACTGGGCTTGCGTTACCCTGAAATGTTCCTTTCATCCTGCAACTGGTATCAATCCGTGGATCAGAAGGAATTTTTCGAAAATCGTGACGATCACGCCGGCGAAATGGAAACCAGTGTCATCATGCACCTGGCACCCGGCCTGGTGCTCCCTTTGTCTGAGGCCGGGGATGGCGCCGCCAGAAAATTCAGGTTCGCCGCGATACGCGAAGGCTGGGCATGGGCTGAACGCAAATGGATGCAGGTAACGAAAGACACCGGCGTAGGCGATCCACGGAAAGCTACCGCGGAAAAAGGCGCGCGGTACTTACATGCCGTGACAGAAAAAATCGGCAATTTCTTTTACGAAGTAGCAAAGGCAAACAGGAACGATCTATACCATTAAAGAATGGTATCGTCTCCGCCCTCTACAACACCTTCGCCTTTCAGTATCCAGAAATTATTAAAACCCTCACCGACCTGGATGGACAGCATCTGAAGCGCCAGCATTTCGAGGATGGCGAGAAAGTTAAAGATCAGTCCGATGCGGGAGGGAAATGACTCCAGCAACTCGGTGAATGACACCCTTTGTTTTTTCCCCAATTCCTCCATCAGAAATTTCTTTTGACCATCGACCGTATAGGGGTACTGGATGACCTGGTGAACCGGTTTATTTTTTTCTGCTTCAAACCGTTTCATTACCTTTTCGAAAACAGTCATCAGCTTGAAGATCGTTACATCCTGAAGTTCGGCTTCTACGTTAGTGGTTTCTGCCAGGGCCTTCAGTTCGCGCATCAGGTTGCCGCGTTTCTCTTTCATCAGCTCCGTCTCTTCCATCTTGTGGAAGGTGTCCACCACGGATTTATATTTTTTATATTCCAGGAGATGTTTCACCAGCTCGTCACGCGGATCGATCTCATTACCCGCCTCATCCAGCTGAGGGCGCGGCAGCAACATTTTGGATTTGATCCGCATGAGCGTGGCCGCTACCAGTATAAACTCGCTGGCAACCTCGATGTTGAGATGCTCCAGGTGCTTGACATAGTCAAGAAAGTCGCTGGTTATTTTGGCGATGGGTATATCGTAAATATCAAGTTCGTCGCGCTCGATAAAGAACAGCAGCAGGTCGAAGGGGCCTTCGAAAAGCGGCAGTTTAACTTCAAAATTTTCCTGTGTCATAATCCAAAAGAGGGGCAAATTTATCAAAAAGCTCAGCTTAACCGGTTACTTGTCAAAAGTTAATCCTATTACCCTCCGCGGGACGTCAAAAACTGCGTAATTTTGCAGTCGTTTTTTCGGCTGGCACGGGTATTTTGGAACTGCCGGCACAAAAGCACGTTAGGAGGTAGGCATCAAAACACTTACCTTCAAACTGCTGTTATTGCTACTATAACACTTGTACATGCTGATCAATCCTGGAAAACTCCTGGCTGAAATTAATAGCCCTGATGATCTTAAAAAATTAGATCAGGCGCAATTGGTTCAGCTTTGCGAGGAGTTGCGTCATTTTATCATTGACAACGTCTCGGTGTACGGGGGCCATTTTGGCGCCAGCCTTGGCGTCGTAGAGCTCACCGTTGCCCTGCACTATGTCTTTAACACACCGGTCGATCAGCTGGTCTGGGATGTCGGTCATCAGGCGTATGGTCATAAGATCCTTACCGGGCGCCGGGATACTTTCCACACCAATCGCACATATAACGGACTGTCGGGTTTTCCAAAACGATCCGAAAGCGAATATGATGCTTTCGGTGTCGGACATTCTTCCACGTCGGTTTCCGCGGCGCTGGGAATGGCGATCGCTTCCAAATACCTTCAGCACAACGAACGCCAGCATATCGCTGTCATCGGGGACGGAGCTTTGACCGGCGGTATCGCTTTTGAAGGTCTTAACCACGCGGGCGTTTCGGATTCGAATATCCTGATCGTGTTAAACGATAATTGTATGTCGATCGATCCGAACGTCGGTGCATTGAAAGACTATCTCACCGACATTACCACCTCGCGCACATACAACAAGCTCAAAGATGAAGTCTGGAATCTGCTGGGCAAGCTCTCCAACTTCGGCAAAAGCGCGCAGGAGATCGTCTCCAAAGTGGAGAACGGGATCAAGTCGACCTTGCTCAGCCAGAGCAACTTTTTTGAATCCCTGAATCTCCGCTACTTCGGTCCGGTCGATGGACACGACGTCAACCACCTGGTAACGATTTTCAGCGACCTCAAGAATATCAAGGGCCCCAAGATACTCCATTGCGTTACCGTGAAGGGAAAAGGTTACGGCCCCGCCGAACAGGGAAACGCCACGACCTGGCATGCACCCGGAACGTTTGATAAGATCACGGGAGAAATTCACAAAAAAATCAATGAAGTTCCGCAGGCGCCGAAGTACCAGGATGTCTTCGGTCATACGCTGGTGGAACTGGCGAAATCCAACGACAAGATCATGGGTATCACGCCCGCGATGCCTTCCGGGTCTTCGCTGAATATCATGATGAAGGAAATGCCGGACCGCGCTTTTGACGTGGGCATTGCGGAACAACATGCCGTTACATTTTCAGCCGGTCTTGCCACACAGGGACTGATACCCTTCTGCAATATTTACAGCTCTTTCATGCAGCGCGCTTATGACCAGGTAATTCACGATGTCTGCATCCAGAATCTGCCGGTCAATTTCTGTCTTGACAGGGCGGGGCTGGCCGGCGCGGACGGCCCTACGCACCATGGCGCCTATGACCTGGCGTATTTCAGGTGTCTTCCCAATATGATTGTGGCGGCGCCCATGAATGAAGCGGAGCTGCGCAACCTTATGTTCACCGCACAATTGCCGCGGAGCGAACAAGCCTTCAGTATCCGGTATCCGCGTGGGCAAGGCGTTATGCCGAACTGGCAAACACCGATGGAAGCGATCAAAATAGGCACGGGCAGAATGATCCGTGCCGGCCACGACCTGGCGATCCTCACCATCGGTCATATCGGCAACGAGGCCGTTAAAGCGACCCGAAGACTTGAAATCATGGGCTTTGAAGTGGCGCACTATGACATGCGCTTTGTAAAACCGCTGGATGAAGCACTTCTCCACGAAGTATTGGCGCAGCATAACAAAATCATCACCGTGGAAGATGGCTGTATACAAGGTGGCTTTGGCAGTGCCGTACTGGAGTTCATGGCCGATCACAATTACCAGGCCTCTGTTAAGCGCCTGGGTATCCCGGACCGAATCGTCGAGCATGGCGAACAGGGTGAGCTGCAGGATGAGTGCGGCTTCGACGCGGCGGGTATTGAACGCGCAGCCATCGGAATGTTGGAAACGGTCTCCAGATCAGTGGTGAAATGAGCAATATCGTCTCTTCAGCAAAGGGCGCTGGACAGCCCGTCATTCTTCTTCATGGCTTTCCTTTCAATCAGTCCCTTTGGGATCCGCTTGATTCTTCACTCGCGGCGCTGGGATACCGGATATATACGCCGGACCTTCCGGGATTTGGAACGCGTGCCATTCTTCCGCCAGCCTTTACGTTGGAACACGTCGCCACAGAAATGCTTCAATGGATCAACGATGAAAAAATTGAGCGTGCTGTGTTATTGGGCCATTCGCTGGGTGGTTATGTGACGCTCGAAATGGTACGACAGCAACCCGGCCTGTTTGCCGGCTTTGGCCTCCTCCACTCCACGGCTGCGGCGGATAATCCAGAAAAAAAAGAATCCCGGAACAAAGCCATTGAATTTATCAGGCGGAATGGCGTACTGGCTTTTACGACCAATTTCATAGAGCCGTTATTTGCAGACCCCCGTAATGAATTTATTCCCCGGGTAAAGAAGATTGCCAGCGAAGCGAAAGAAGAAGCGGTGATCGGATATACTACCGCCATGCGCGACAGGAACAACCAGGAGAGCGTTTTAAAGAACTTTACCGGACCGGTTTTATTTGTTGCCGGCGAACATGACAAAGGCATCCCGGTGGAATCCGTAAAGGAGCAGGCCTCACTTTGTCAACGTTCTGAAGTTCATATCCTTAGTTCCTCGGCACACATGAGCATGTTCGAACAGACAAGCGACCTTACGACTGTTATGGCAGAATTTATTTCCCGTTGTCAGGCATAGCAAGGGTTTACCATTTGGCACTTTTGAATATTCAGAGAAAACAGTGTTAATTTGGGGTGATTTTGGCGACGCTGCCGACCTAATACGTTAGGTAAAATAAAAACAGGATTTTATATTTGCTAAGAGGAATAATATTAACCAACCCGTACCATGGAGGAAACATTTACAACGCAGTATGATTCTTGGAACGCAATGGCCAAAAACATTGCGTATGCAGCGTGGGCTGCTGCCATTTTGATCGTGATATATCATGTGGTGCGCCTGTCGACGATGAATGACGCAAAATCCAAGTATGACTATATCAACAGGGCTGAGATCAGGACATTGTGGATTGCTTCCATCATCCTGGTTATCGGATGCTGCTTTTTCGCGAACGCGAATATCGTGGAGCTGAATGCGCTTTGGATATTTGTGCGGTTATTCACCACGTTCGCCATGGGTATGATCGTGGCACTGATCATCCAGAATCTGTTGAAGTTCTACTATCCTTTTTTCATCGAAAAGAGACTGAAAGTATTGCGCTACAGACCACGTGTGTCTCCGAAGACCGGCAAGCCGATGAAGCTTCTCAGCGAAGAAGAGGAGGACTCTTACCTGGATGAAGGTATGCAGGCAGAAGAAAACGTTTTCTCGATCGACTACGACGTGTGGAAGGATGAAGAAACCGGATATGTAAAGATCGAACGTTACTCAGGCCACCTTCATGCATTGCAATGCCCTGAATGTAATTATCAAACCTTCAAGATCGTCCGTGAGGAGATCCTTAAAACACCCACTGTCGAAGAGGAAGGTGAACTGCTTAAACATTTTCAGTGCGGATATTGTGGCTATAAGGCCAAAAAGACCGTAACGCTTAGAATGTCTCAGAAATTTGAAGAGTCTTCTGCTGCTACAGCGTAGCAAACCATTAATGAAACAATAAATCCCGGGGATCTAACTCCGGGATTTTTTTTGCCTTCGCGTCACCGGTGCTGTTAAGCGTAGTACTTCACACCGGCACAGCGGTGACGAACCGCGCGAGCAATTACCTTTATGATAGTTAATAATGAAGGTTACTTACGGGTGCCGTAAAACAGCGTAATGAAAAGCGTGGGGAACAGGGAGTAGTTTTCGCTGGAGGGCATCAGTTCGATCTTCTTGGTATACGCATCCAGCAGGAAGCCTGCCTCGAAGCCGGTGACCTGGCTCTTGCTGGTGCCGAGTTCAAAGTTCAGCGCAGCCTTCAGGTTTGCCCCGGGCGTAATTCTTGAGTCGCCCAGGCCCTGGAATAACCGGCCGGTACCCAGGATACTCTGTGTCGAAATGCCGGGATGATACTGTGCTGTAAAGGTGACAAAAGGCGTTTCCGCCGTATACTCGACGTAGTAAGGGGCCACGATGCCAATCGTTGGACCTATCGCAAAAACACCTTTTATCTCAACGCCCTGGGTAGGCGCTTTTTTAAACAGGATGATATCACGGCCATACTGCAACCGGAGCGCATAAAGGTAATTGCTCTTGCCGTAGATGTAGAAGTTACCCGTACTGATGGAGTTGGTTCTTCGCTCCAATGGATGTTTGACATTCATCAGCTCCAGGCCGAAAGTCTCCAGCACCCTTTCATTCAGTTTCCGGGCCTTCTTGAATACCAGACCACCGATAAGGCCGCCGGCGGTATTTTTGTTAATACCCCAGACAAACTCGGACTGATATTCATAGCTATCCTGTGTCTGAGCCTGTAACCCGACACTGGCAATCAACCCCAAAATAACTATTGCTGAAACCTTAACTGTGCGCTGCATCCTGGCAATATCTTACACTAAATTTATACTTTAATTTACCTAACGCAATATTATACACCAAGTTATTCGAACGTTGGCCTGTGGTGAAGATTCCTGCCAAAAAACGACGATTTGCCTTTAAGCGCTCTTTAGCGTACTCCTCAGGTTGCGATAATCTATTTCAAAATGGGAACGGTGGTAAATCACCTTCCCTTTGTCAACAATCAAAACCTGTGGTGATTCGTGATCAACCTGGAATAACTGTTCGATCTGGTTCGAGATATCGCGAGAAGAAAGCAGGTCCAGGAAATACTGATCGATCTGCCCCACCTCGTCAGCTTTCCAGTTTCTCTCGAGGCGATCGAGGGCTGCCCGGCTTATGGAGCAACGGGAGCTGTGTTTGAAAATCAAAACGGGTCTTTCATTCGAGTCAGCCAGCAACTGCGTCAATTGCTGCGGATGGTTAAGTTTAATCCAGTTCATAATCAATCATACCACAATCCTTCCTCACCATTGTCATACCTTGGCTTTTTGCCTTTCTCCTTCAGATGGTCCGGTTGTGTTTCCTGTTTCTTAAATAAACGTGCCCACCACAGTTTAAAGTTCGTTAGCACATCTCTTTCCCCGTCCACATTGTTTTTGTTGATTTTCACGAACTGCGCATCGGGATGCAAACCCCGGTTCTTTTCGAAAAGGGCAAACTTCTGCATCTTGATGTTTCCCTGATAGTCCGTGGAGCGTCCAAAAGCTTTTCCGGGTTCCCGGGTTCGCTGTGCCTCCTGTGAACTGCTCGGATTGCGCACATAATCCCAGTTTCGTTTAATTCCACGTGCATACTCGGCGGCCCTGGCCGATTCCTTTGACGGCCCGATACCGCGCAAAGCATCCGGTGCCGCCTTTGGCTTCCTGGCATATGTTGCCTGTTTTACCCTGATCTGAAGCTCGCCCACCTGATAGGTCGCATCCGTAGGCCGTTTCTTTTTGATGGCATCTTCAGCAGCACTGGGGTTTTTGACGTAATCTTTCCAGAACCGCGGCCGCTTGATGTGTCCCGTGAACTCCTCGCCCTGGTCACTGAAGCCCGGACTTTGCTCGAATCGCTTCACCTTTCCCGGAAATCCGCCCACCTTCTCCGCGCCGGCCGGAGGTGTCCTTACCGGGATTGGAGACTCGTTGTTGTTCCACAGTTTTCCGCTCACACTGCCACCGCCTTTGAGAGGTCTTTTGGCTTTTATATTGCCTGAAAATTGTCCGGCACGCGCCGCTCCGGCTGGTGGTGTCCTTACGGGCAATGCTGTCTCGCGATTGTTCCATAATTTGCCGCTTACACTGCCACCGCCCTTTAAAGGCCTTCTGCCCTTGAGGGTCCCGGTAAATTCTTCGCCCTGATTACCAAATCCCGGACTCGCCTCAAAACGCCTTAGTTTGCCTGGGAAGCCGGCGACTTTTGCTGCGTTCCCGCCGGGCTGGCGGACGGGGACAGGCGTCTGATTGTTGTTCCAGACCCGTCCGCTGACACTGCCGCCACCCTTGAGCGGTCGCCTTCCTTTGATGTTACCTTTAAAATTTCCGATTCCATTGGCGCCGATACCCGGGGCACGTCCCGGCAGGCGCTGTCCGACGCGTTTTTCGCCGGGCTGGGTTGCGGATTTGTATCCTCCGCCAGGCAGCGTTCCGCGATAGGGTGTGTCCTTCCGAATCTTTGTGTTGCGCAGCCTCGTTACCGGTTGTCCGACGTTAACCGATGGCCTGCTGGAATAATTTTTACCCCGGATCTTTCGCCCTGCGATGTCACCAACCCATGCCCTGGGGGTCGTCCGGGTTGCAGAGCGGTGACTGCCGGCGGCAGGGCCTTTATACGGCCTGTCGCCGGTCTTCTTCCTTCCATAGTAGGGCTGAAAAGTCGGTGCATGGACCCGTTTCGGCCGGGGCGTTTCAAAATTCTTAAGCCTCAGTCTTCGGCCTGCAAGGTCCCTGGTTACCGCCTGCTCGCCTTTCTTTTTGGGACGGGGGAAATTGGCGTACACATTAATGCTCTTTCGGGCAATAAAAGAGCGTGAAGCTGAGCGTGGTTTTATCTTTTTCTTTTTGCCGGGGGGTCCGTTGTCCGGCCCACCCTGCAGGCGATTAAGTCGGGCGAGCGTCGACCTGTTGGATACTGCCTGCTGTGTTGTACGGGGTGCCCGCGGCGCATACCGGCCGTACTGGGGATACACATTACGACTCTTTGCTGTATTACTGCGCACCCTGACCCGTGTTCCAGGCACGGCCTTCCCTGCCCTCTCTGCGGATGATGAAGAGGTGTTGTTCACGTAGCGCCGGCTCTGGGGATAAATTTTGGGTTTGGCCGACCGCGAGGGCTGGCGCGCTGTACCGGCGCGGGTAACGCCCCTGGCCCGGCCCCTGTTGAATGATGGAATCTTGCTTTGCTTGTTCTTCTTTTTGAACGGGAGCCGGAATCGGTTCTCTCTTTTTGCACCTTTTGGACCCGCTTCCGGTCTGTCCCCTTTCGTATTTTGGGCATACGACGGCAGTGCAAGCATTAAAAGTATTACTACCAGAATGGATGCCTTTGAAAAAATGGTCGCCGTATGAAGAGTCTTCGCGCTCAAAAACATGTATGGAAAACAAGCCAAGGTACTAAAAAATCATCACTTCGCGTCACGCTCAAAATTGCGCCAGGTACTCAATCCTGCTTTTCAGCCGGCCTTTCGGCAGGAAGGCGTTCTCGAGGGTTGGCGCGAAGGGGATTGCCGTATCAAGGGAAGCGACCCTGACGATGGGGGCATCCAAAAAACTGAATGCATTTTCAGTGATCCACGCCGCTATTTCAGCACCGATGCCACCAGTTAACGTATCCTCGTGGAGGATTAGTACGCGGCCGGTTCTTTTTACCGTGTCCAATACAGCCTCGGCATCCCATGGCAGCAGGGTTCTGAGATCCAGGACGTCGGCTTTGAGATCGGGAAGTTCTTTCATGACCTCGACAGCCCAGTGAACGCCCATCCCATAAGTAATAATTGACAGGTCAGTCCCCGCGGAAACGAGCGCAGCCTTTCCGATCGGCACCGTATAATAATCATCAGGGATAACATCCTTCAGCGAGCGGTAAAGTACCTTATGTTCAAAATACATTACGGGATTAGGATCCCCGATCGCCGCGCACAACAATCCTTTTGCATCATAGGGATTCGACGGATAAACAATTTTTAATCCCGGAACGTGAAAGAACCAGGCCTCGTTGCTCTGCGAATGGAACGGTCCTGCGGCGGTTCCGGCTCCCGTTGGCATCCGTACCACCACATCTGCATTTTGTCCCCACCGCCAGTGTGCTTTGGCAAGGTTGTTCACGATCTGGTTAAATCCTTCGGTGACGAAATCAGCGAACTGCATTTCGACCATCGACTTCATGCCCTTGATCGAAAGACCCAATCCGGCGCCGAGAATTGCCGACTCGCAAAGTGGCGTGTTGCGCACCCGTTCCTTGCCGAAAAGGTTAACAAATCCGTCCGTGATCTTGAACACACCGCCATATTCGGCGATGTCCTGTCCCATCAGTACGAGCTGATCGAAACGTTCCATGCTTTGACGGAGGCCATCGCTGATGGCATCGATAAAACGCTTTTCTGATTTTTTACCGGCAGGTTCGATCAACGCCGGTATAAAGGGTGCATACACATCGTCCAGTTCGCGTTGAAGGTCCGCGACGGGATGCGTTTCCTGGAAGGCAATGGCAAGACCTGCATCAATGTCCTTTTTGATTTTGCTCCGGATGTTTTCGATAAAAGCAGCATCGATTATATTTTCCGAGAACAGATAATTTTCATAGTTGATGACGGGATCCTTCTGCGACCATTCCTCCAGGAGTTCGCCGGGAACATACTTCGTACCGGATGCTTCCTCATGCCCGCGCATACGGAAGGTAATGCACTCGAGCAGGACCGGCCGCGGATTTTGCCGCATGCTTTCGGCCAGTGACTTCACCGTATGGAAAACATCCAGGACATTGTTGCCATCCACCTGGATGCCTTCTATTCCGTAGCCGATGGCTTTATCTGTAAAATTTTTGCAGCGAAACTGTTCCCGCGACGGTGTCGAGAGTCCATAGCCATTATTTTCGATAACGAAAATTACAGGGAGGTCCCAGACCGCGGCCACATTGATGGCTTCATGAAAATCGCCTTGGCTTGTTCCGCCATCCCCGTTGAAGACCACCGTTACCTTGTTTTCCTGCCGGAGGCGCGAAGCAAGCGCAATCCCGTCGGCCACACCGTTTTGCGGGCCAAGGTGTGAGATCATACCGACAATGTGATGTTCGTTGGTGCCGAAATGAAAAGACCGGTCGCGGCCTTTGGTATATCCCAACATGGTTCCCTGCCACTGTGCAAAGAGGCGCTCGAGCGGAATTTTGCGGCCGGTGAACACACCCAGGTTGCGGTGCATGGGCAGGATATATTCATCGTCGTGCAGGGCATGCGTTATTCCGACAGAAATCGCTTCCTGGCCGATGCC
>DASPJC010000183.1:0-3306 GCA_035628815.1 Ohtaekwangia sp.
CCCGACGTTACGACCGCTGCCTCAGCATGGACCATCCTGGCGATCCGCTCTCCTACCTTGTCCTGCAATTCATCGAGCAGGCAAAAATCTTTCGCACTACTGTTGATCGCGTCCAATACCTCATCATGCATGAGAGACCCCGTCATGTACGTAAGGGTACCGGCTGCATTGACAAATGTGCGCACCCCGAGTTCCTTGAAAAGATCTCGTTTAGGAAAGCCGCCGGCATGGGCAGACGTTATCGGAAGGCTTGATCCCAATACACCGCCAAGCAGTGGCAGGGTGGATATTTTTTTAATGAGTGATCTGCGGTTCAGCATATAGCGCCAGGAATGTTGACACTATAATTAACATTTTTTTTATCAGGAATAAAGTGATTTGGGATGATCAGGACATAAAAAATCCTTTTCCGGCAGTAAAAGTTTAAAACTGTAATGTGTGTCTCCGTGCGTGTGTGCGTGTGCTTTTCGTTTCGTAAAAATTTGACCGGCCGCAACACGACATTCGTGATCAGTAACCCGCCGTTCATCATCGCGCACAATCGCGATCTGCATACCGTGCAGCAAAGGCGTCACCGGGATGTGGCAAGACAACCTGCTGTTGTCGGCGATATATGACATCTTACCTAATGTCGTCAACTCGTTCCCCTGGCGCTGTAACAGGGCGTCTGGCATTCAGCAAATGAACATGACAGGTACCACACCGTCCGATCCCTTTGCATTCACCAAAATCCTCCATGTATATTTTATCATACAGCATCGCCATCAGGCTGCGATACGCGAAGGCATAGGTCTGGAGCGTGTAGGTCTTTCCGCAGTAACTAACCTCAATGTGAATATCGCGCTGCATTGTGGTGCGATTCAATCATGTGTTGCAAGATCTTCCTCAAGCTGCACAGCCTTTGAGAACAAGATGTTGTTTTCAAGGTGAATATGTCGGTGAAGATCCTGCTCGAAGGCTTTCAGATATTCATAGGTGGCCTTGAAGGAAGCGCATGCGTCAGCAGGAGGAGTATAATGATTGGTCAGGTCAACGATACGGGGAAACCGTTCGCCCTCGTGAGCATGATCTGCTTTCAACTGGGAAACCGGAAAACTTATTGTCTCGAATAGGAGCGAGCTCAAAAAGATACTGCCGGCTTTTGCCTTCACCATCTTCCTTATATAAGGAAAGATCATAAACTCCTATTTCTGCAGATGTACCGTAAGGTCACCGGCCAGGTCAAAAAATATCCGTCTGATTTCCATCATTTCGGGGTGATTTCTACCGTGGACCGCGGTAATTTTCTCCAGGTATTGCTTGATCAGCGGAATTTTCTCTTCCACGTAACGGTGATGTTTATGCTGGATATAATCGGCCAGTTCATCCAGCGGCCAGGCGTCGAAGTCCGGTTCCCCGGCGATCGCTTCCAGTGCATGCAGCTCGCGAATGACAGCCGCCTTATCAGCCTGAAGCGATACAGGCAGGCTCCAGTAACTGATCCCCGCCACAACAAAAGTCGAGGCTTATTTATCTGATTACGCGAATACAAGCGTGGGAAAAATAAATACATGTGAAACCACAAAAAAAATCATTTAATTCGTTGAATGAATTAAAAAAAGAATCCAAGCCGGATGTAAAACATGTTTCCTTCTTCGCCGTGCGCTAACTCTGTCGCTATCGTCGTAAGGTTGAACGGCGTAAACCACAATCCACCACCAATGCCGTTATGCCATAACGACGACGACCCATCCGCAGCGCTCGGGTCCTTTCCGCTTTCATCTTTATACCAGACGCGACCGACATCATAAAATGCATGCATGCCGAAACTGGCCGGAAACAAATATGACTTGAATTTCGCCAGTCTGATCCTCACTTCCGTATTGGTAAAAAACCTGCTGTCGCCATAAAACCTCGTCTTCCGGTATCCCCGAAGTTCGGTTTTACCGTCCAGGATCTGTGCCTGGTACAGTTCGTAGTTCCCGGTAGTGAAGCCCCCGCCCGCGCGGAGGCCAAAGGTCACGCGCGCCGGTAAACGGAAAGTATGATAGAATGCCAACGATGCATCATGGCTGGTGTAATCTGAAGCATTGGCGTCCAGCCCCTCCATAAACAAGGAGCGGTACGTGATCATCACCCCATTCGTTGTATAGACTTTATTATCGCGATGATCCAACTCCACCTCCGTTGTGATCCCCGCAAATGATTTCGGAACTTCCAGCAGTGGTTCGTCCTGGTTTTCCGCATAGGATACAATGAAACGCTCATCCGTTCCCGGCGCCTCGATCTCAAAGTGCTGAAATACCGGTCCGAACTTGATGGTACCCCATTCTCCCACGGGACGCGTCAGCTTGGCCACGATTTCAACCTGTTGCAGGCGTATCCTGTAATAATCGACTGCACGTTCCAGATCGAATCCCGGTGCATCGTCGATCTCCCTGTCGAATACTGTTTCGTTACCCAGGCCGAAAAAATTATTGACATAGTTCGGTGCCTTCGAGTCGAAATCCAGTTCAATACCCCAGTTACCAAACACCTGTGTGAATCTGCCATCATATTTAAAATTGTAAGAACTTGTCAATGGCGCATAACTGGCCAGGAAGAGGTGTTGGCTTTTATAGGGCTGCTTGCGAAAGCCGTGGGTGATCCACAGGAATCCGCCGCCTATAAATAAACCGTCGTCGTTGTTAAAGTTTCCGTAGATCAATGGCGCCAGTCGCGGATAGCGGAAAGATTTCCGGTCATAGGTATTGACGATTGGATCGGAAGCGGTACGATCCGCAATACGTTGATCCCTGGTGATCTTCACATCACCTTCGACATCGTATATAAGCGGCTTGATCCCTGAGGTATTCGCAACCGAATCCATTCCGTCACCACCGATCAGCCGGACGGTGATCCTGCTTTTGTTGTCGTTTTGCAAATCAAATACATCATTATCGCCAAGGCCGTATAATCTTATTTCTTTGGTTTCATCCCGCTTAAACGTTCTGCTGTACAATGGCTCCGACCGGTCGCCGGATTTCGTGATCTTGGCGATTGTCACCGAGACATCCCCATTTTCCAATGGACGGATGCTGAACCATTCTTTTTTGTTGGACGCCGCCACGTCTACTTCCCGTGCGAGAAACGCATAATACTGTTCCGCATATTTTACAAGGTCATCGCGTCGTGCTTTGATCTTCCGGATGATCTCTTCGCCGTGCAGGTTATACAGTTCCTTTGGAAATTTGCCGATCGCATTCCGGATGGCTTTGTCGGTTAACGCGGCCTGAAGACTTCTTGCTTCCTCGATCCAGGTTTCAGCGGGAAGTCCGTTTAAAAAAT
>DASPJC010000184.1:0-2818 GCA_035628815.1 Ohtaekwangia sp.
CGGACCGCCGAGAAAATATTACAAGCTTACCGACAAAGGCAGCAAATTCCTTGAAAAACTCACGGCAACCTGGGATGATCTTGTACATTCCACCAACATGATCACTTCAAAATCAAACGCTTAATCCAACGACTTACATCCATATGAAAAAGAATATAAGCATAAACATCAGCGGGATCATCTTTCACATTGAAGAAGATGGCTATGAGAATCTCCGGAAATATCTCGACTCCATCAATAAATACTTTTCATCGTTTGAAGACAGCAGTGAGATCCTCGCGGACATTGAAAGCCGCATCGCTGAAATATTCTTATCCAAACTGAATGAAGGCAAGCAGGTTATCACTGCCGAAGATGTCAATAGCCTGATAACGACGATGGGTAGTGTCAGCGACTTCCGCGCTGCTGAAGAACAGGAGTTCGCGCAGGCAGAACCTACTTTCCAGGAGCAGGCCTCGACAGGTGCAAACGCCCCTTTCAATACTGCCAAAAACAGCAAGACGTATTCGCCTCCCAGGCAGCTGATGCGTGACCAGAAACGAAAAATTCTGGGCGGTGTGTGCGCGGGATTGGGCAACTACTTCAACGTCGACCCGGTATGGATACGGCTCTTGTTTGCACTGCTTGCCTTCGCCTATGGCATCACGCTCATTATCTATCTCGTCATGTGGGTTATCGTTCCCGGGTCCTATGACCTCGACGAACCGCAAATCGAAAAGAAAATGTTCCGCGATACAGAACGCCGTGTAATCGGTGGTGTGTCGGGCGGACTCGCAGCTTTCCTGGGGCTTGATATCGTGGTTGTACGCTTGCTGTTCGTCGTGTTCGCATTCGTCGGCGGGATAGGTGTTCTCGTCTACATCGTCTTGTGGATTGTGCTGCCGGAAGCAAGAACGCTAACAGACCGCATGCAAATGCAGGGTGAGCCTGTTACCCTGTCAAACATCGAATCCAACATAAAAAAAAATCTGAATGTCGATGAGACGAAAGAGGAAAGCGCCTTTACCAAAATTATCCTTTTCCCCTTCAGACTGATTGGCATGATCCTGACCGGGCTCGGCAAGATTGTCGGCCCCCTGGTCGAGGTATTACGGGTTGCGATCGGAATCATTGTAGTAATGATGGGTAGCGGAATGGTGTTCACAACCCTGGTCTCCGGTGGTGTGTTACTGGGAATATTCTCGATCACCGCTTTCTCATGGGCCGACATCAACAGCTTTCCGGTACAGGAGTTTTCAAGAAGCTTCCCGGGATGGATCGCGCTGGCCGGATTCATCGGCGCCATTATACCGGGCATCTTTGTCATCCTGCTGGGTGCTTCGATCGTTGCCCGCCGCATCGTGTTCGGTGCGACAGTAGGCTGGACGTTGTTCGTCCTGTTCTTTGTCAGCGGCGCCCTGTTGGCGGTGGGTATACCCCGGATCATCTACAACTTCAAGGAACGCGGGTCTTTTAAAATCGAAACGACCTATCCCACGACAAACAAGCGGATCATACTGAACATGGAAGAAGTGGGCATGGATGACTACGAGGCCGCGTCACTATCGCTTGAAGGATACGATGGAAAGGAGATCAAGCTGGTACAGGAATTCCAGGCCCAGGGAAACACGCGACAGAAAGCCATCGAAAACGCCAGGATGATAAGCTACAATGTCAACGTGCAGGATTCACTTTTCACTTTTGATTCCAACGTGCAGTTTGCCGAAAACGCGGTCTTCCGGGCACAACAGCTGCACATGACACTGTATATTCCGTACGACTATCCATTCGTCATGAGCGAAGACATGAGTTATTTCATCCGTCAATATGTAGACGGGCGATACATGGACGGCCATACCTGGAGGATGACGCCGAAGGGACTGGATTGTCTCACCTGCCCGGTGGCAAAAGGCGATCCTGAAACACGGGAGGACGAGCAAAGTGAAGACTACAGCATGACCGACTTCACGGACATTGACGTAAGTGGTCTGTTTGACGTGACCATCACGGAAGGCGAACAATATAGCGTTGAACTCAGCGGCCCGCAGCACGAAAAAGACAAGTACAACATTTCCCGCGATGGCGCTACCCTGGTCATTGAATATGAAAACAACGACCGGGTATGGGATAAGGACTTTCTAAACATGGATGAGATCCGGATTAACATAACCATGCCTGTCATTGAAAAGCTCCGGGCCAGGGGCGCTGGCAAGATCACGTTGAACGATTTCAACCTCGACCAGCTTGAAGTTGACCTTACCGGCGCCGTTAAAGCGCGGGGCAACATCGATGTCCGCGATATCGCTGTCGACCTGACGGGCGCTTCCGAGCTTGAACTTGAAGGAACAGGCCGAACCATGGACGCTACCATTCAGGGTGCTTCGTCGCTGAAAGCGTTTAATTTCAAGGTTCAGGATGCGGATGTCGAGGTCAACGGAGCATCATCGGCTAAAGTAAATGCAACCGGCACCCTGGAAATGGAGGAAGGTATCGCCAGTGATATCGACTACCGTGGCAATCCCCGGGTAATTAACCGTCAGTAAATATTTCCGGGTAAGATCGTGGGTGTCTTCCGATTTTACCCGGAATCGCAAACCCCTGCCACCTTAAAAACGTATTAAGAAAAAAACCTATGATCCTCTTTCTACTCTTCCTGCTGATCTACCTGATTTACCTGTCGCTATTTTAGCGTGTGATAGCCGGAAATCAGGTATTGCTATTAAATTTATGATATGAGAAAGCTTGTCATTCTCATATTGCTGCTACATTTCTACGGGCAGGCACCGGGCCAAAAACAGGGCATACGCGGTCAGGTCTTCTGGCTCAGCGGAAACCAGAT
>DASPJC010000185.1:0-3477 GCA_035628815.1 Ohtaekwangia sp.
AAATACATCAGGACAATGGTCATGGAGAAGCCAAACAAGGGGGATACCAGCAGCGACAACCCGATTTCCTGCGCCTTTCCCCAGTTTACAGCCTCGCTGGCGGACTCAGGCAGAAGGGAGTAAGCCAGTCCGACACCGAGGATAGATCCTATCAGCGTATGGGAGCTGGAACAAGGAATGCCGAAGAACCACGTGAGCAGGTTCCAGAATATAGCCGTGATCAGAAGGGCCATGACCATGGATATGCTATGCGCAATATCCTGATCGACGAGGGTTTCAACCGGAAGGAGGTTGACGATACCCACTGCGACGCCAATACCACCCAGCAATACACCCAGGAAATTGAAAAAACCTGACCATATTACAGCGACCCAGGGCTTAAGCGAATTGGTATAGATGACTGTTGCCACGGCGTTCGCCGTATCGTGAAAACCGTTGACGAATTCAAAACCACAGGCGGCGACGAGACAGATAACCAGAAGTGCGGAATACGCAAAATCCAATTCAAACATAGCGTAACAATTCAGGCACAATCTAACCGGATTTCAAATGCCCACGGTTATGGCATAAATAACTTTTTTTGATTATAACCACGCTTTTCATGTATAAATTACCCTGATTGTCAATCTCATAGGCATGGTACGCATTTCGGATCCCGAATTGTTGAGACGCTTCGCCCGTGGAAACCTGATAAACCAGTATCTTCGAACCGAAAAACACTGTGCATGCGGGTAACGGTAAACGCGGAGGAATTTGAGTTGTGGCCTGAACGGGCGATGTTCTGGAAGAAGAACCGGACATTGCTGCTGGCGGACCTTCACCTGGGAAAAGTAAACCATTTCCGAAAGTCGGGCATCCCTGTTCCCGCTGGCGCTAACGACAAGAATATCGAAACGCTTGTCGACCTGATCAACCAAACCAAACCTTCCCGCGTACTTTGCCTCGGCGATCTTTTTCATAGTTATTACAATCCCGAGTGGGAAGTGTTCGGGGAACTGGTGCGGCATTTCCAGGGAGTTTCCTTCGAACTCGTCCTGGGGAACCACGATGTCATGAGCGAACGACAATATGATCGCAAAGGTATTCGTGTCCATGATGCGCTCGTGCTGGACGGTTTTCGCTTCACCCATCACCCGGAGGAGACGGCAACTGACGATCTGTATAATCTTGCAGGGCACATTCATCCGGGCATACACCTGCGCGGAAAGGGCAGGCAATCACTAACGCTCCCCTGTTTTTATTTCGGTAACCGATGCGGCCTTCTCCCGGCGTTTGGTGCCTTCACCGGCCTGGCAACGATACGCCCGAAGAAGAAAGACCAGATATTTGTTATTGCGGGGAACAGGGTTATACCCATTAAAGAATGAGTAAATGAGTAAATGAGTAAATGAGTGAATGAATGAATGAAGAATGAAGGGTTGAATGGTTGAATGGTTGAATGATAATAGGGGTATGAGCCCCAATGCCCAATGCCTAATGCCTAATGCCCAATGCCCAATGCCTAAGGCCCAAGGCCTAATGCCTACTAAATAAGATGAAAATATTCCTGTCCATACTCTTTGCTTTTTTGGTTATCCAACTCCACGCCCAGGACACCACGCGTCTGTCGCTCATTTTTGCGGGAGATATCATGGGGCACGATTCTCAGATTGCTGCGGCGTATGATCCCATCAAAAAGCGTTACGATTACAGCAACTGCTTCCGGTTTGTGAAACCGTATCTTGCCGGGGCAGACCTGGCCATCGGAAATCTCGAACTGACGTTTGCAGGCAGGCCGTACAAAGGATACCCGCAATTCAGTTCACCGGATGCGCTGGGTGTGACGTTGAAAGACATCGGCTTTGATGTCCTTGTGACTTCCAATAATCATTGTGTTGACAGGGGTAGGAAAGGACTGGAGCGAACCATCGCGGTGCTGGATAGTCTGTCGATACCGCATACCGGAACATTCGTCGATACTGTTTCGCGCATGAATGATTATCCCTTGATGGTGAGAAAAAACGGGTTTGTCATCGCCGTGTTGAATTACACCTACGGTACAAATGGATTGCCTGTGACCCGGCCAAATATTGTGAACAGGCTGGATACCGCGATCATGCGGAAGGATCTTAAAAAGGCGTGCGAACTGAAGCCTGATGCTATCATTGTTTTCACGCACTGGGGGGCGGAGTATCAGAGCCTGCCTTCAAAAGGGCAGAAAGATCTCGCCGATTTTTGCTTCCGGCACGGTGCGAAAATTGTTATTGGTGCGCATCCGCACGTTATTCAGCCGATCGAATGGCGCAAACAGAAAGATCAGCTCGTGGCCTACTCCCTGGGCAATTTTATCTCCGGCCAACGGAAGCGCTATACGGATGGCGGATCGATGGTCTATCTTGAACTGGAGAAAGTCGCCTATGCGGCAGATAGCTCGGCAACGTCAATCGACAGCGCCGGGTATGCCCTGGAGTGGGTGTATCGCACGGCGGATGCAAAAAAGCACTACTACATCATTCCCGTCGAGAAAGGAGAGAAAGACTCTGTGCAGTTCATCGCCGACGTGTCATCCCGTGACGCATTTAAAATATTTGCCAGAGATTCGCGGCAACTGTTCTCAAAATATAACGTCGGCGTGGGGGAGATCCGGCTTGACAATATCCGTCAGTTCGCCCCTTCAGATTCCGTGGCGTGCAACACGCACATCCTGAAACGCACACAGGAGAAAATCGCCATCCTTACATCCGATGACGTCCGGTTATTTTTGTCAACCTTTAACAACGCCTGTGGCAATCATGTCGAATTTAAGGAATGGAGTAATGAACTTCTCTTTACCGTACTCCATCAGCACACGTTAGACTTTCTATCCGTGTTACAGGATACTGACGCAATGCTGAATACGGTTCTAATCCTCCAGGAACTGTCGTCACCGATATCGGACAAAATCAGCATTGATGATCTTCTCAGCCGAATCGATCCGCTCGATGCATCTTTGAAGTACAAGAACGTGATTCGCGAAAGCCTTCTGAAAGCGAGGGAGCAGAAAAAGAATTAGTACGGACGATCTTCTAATTATGAGAAAGTTTTTCCGGTTAACGAATACGGGCGTGTGCAGTGTGCCCGCTGATGTGTGGAAAAATCACGTATTAACTGGGGAATTTCTCAGCAGGTGAAGTATTGCTTTAAGTGTTTCACCAGCTGTGGCGAAATGGCATCATTTTTCGATGTGGAATCATCAAAACTGATGTTATGGATATAATACTACTCATCCTGGCCTTCGGTGCCGCTTATGTCTTGTTTATGTTCCTACTGGTAGGCCTGGCGAAGGTTCTTTTTCCGCGCGTTGATGTCAAGGAAGAAATGATGATCAAGCCGAGGCGCGTAAGAAAAGCTGCCGTAAGCCGCGTCGTACGATAAAAAAGAAAGAACCTGACCGCATTGGCCAGGTTCTTTTTTTAGGTGTGGTGTCAGTTGTTGTTATTCTGCGCCCTCGTGGTTCAG
>DASPJC010000186.1:0-8723 GCA_035628815.1 Ohtaekwangia sp.
GCCCATTTGCGCCGCATACAGTACGCCGAGATAAAGGTTCGAGTTATAGCTTCTGGAAGATGCTTTTTGATTATCGGCGAAATGTTTTGTGTACAGCAATCTCGTTCTGAATCCTACTCCTGCGATGCCGGTTCCGTTGTCGGTAGCCGCGCTCGCACAGGCGCCAACGGCAGTGCCGTGGGTGAAACCGGGACCGCTCTTGTAACTTGAGGGGTCATTATCGCCGGCAAAGTCTGGTTCAAAAACATTGAGCGTATCAGCGCCGGAGAAATCCCATCCGCGGTAATCGTCAATGTAGCCATTGTTGTCATCGTCAATGCCATTCACCGGGTCGGCGGTGTTGATATAAAGCTGCGATGCGAGGTCCGGGTGATCAAGGTCGCCGCCGGAATCGACGATGCCGATAACGATCGCTTCGCTTCCCTGCGTTACATCCCATGCTTCATAGGCTTTGATCTGCGCCAGGTAGTATTGGGATGACAACAATGCATCGCCCGGCTGAAATTGCATGCGTTCCCGGAAAACGGGCTCCGCATACTCAACATATCCCGACCGGTATAACGCGTCGATGTATTCAACTGTTGAACGGCCTGCATCAAAGGCGATCTCGAAATATTGTGTGATATCGACGACGGGCCTGAATGCCTGCGCACGGGCACCGCGGCTTTTGTAGTTATTTGCTGCAGGGGCGAGTGGACGGATCGTGCCGTCGACGAATGAAGACCGCGAACCCGGGGATGGAGCCTGGAAAAGGTCGCGGTATTCCGGCTTGACCTTTACGAGGACGCGGCCGGCGATATAATCGTCGGCTGTAGCACCTGCAGGAAGCTGGTAAGACTGCGCCTGTTTCACCTGGCCCTGAACCTGTGCAATCCCGGCGAGTACCAGTACAGCCGTAAAAAAGGATCTCATCATACTAAAATAAAGAAAAGCTGCAAGCTCCTGGTCTATGCCTGCAAGCTGATGTTTGAATGGTTTGGGCACCTGCCGTCATTTGCCAAGCTGCAAAAGCTACTGGCCACCCTTGTCACCCGTCAACCCGAAACTTCAAAAAGTCGACAACCGATGGCTTCCGTAAATATCACGGGCGGCCCATGCGTAACCGGCCGGATGTAAAAAGCTGCGCGCTGAGTTGACTGGTTGTGAGCCGTTCTGCAAATGAAAAAAGCTTCGGTGTGGCCGGGAAGTGCTCAAGCTTCCAACCTGATCGCATCAGCCCCTCAGTTTGTATATCCCTGAAAAAACCGCTATTTATACTTTCATTTTTATACGCCGTTTTGCATGCGTTGGAGCAAGTTGATGCTTTTTTTAGTGGGAATTCTGGCAGCGATGGACGGAACGGCGCAGGAATACCGTTTTCGCCAGTACCGGGTTGAACAGGGACTTCCCAGCGATATCGTGAAAGCTGTGACCCAGGATTCGCTGCGGTTTATCTGGATCGCCACCGACGACGGTTTGGTAAAGTACGATGGTCTGCGTTTTACAACGTACAAGTCGGCATTGCGCAGCCAGTATGCAAAAGGTTTCCTCCATACCCGCAGCGGGCGGCTATTGTGCTTCGGTGACCTTGATCTGATTGAAATTCAAAACAGTATCGATACCGTTGTTTTTAAACCGTTGCTGGCAGGAACACGCAGTCCGACGGATTCAACGATCTGGTATCCCAAGACAGCCTATGAAGACAGGGCCGGAAACATCTGGCTGGCGGAATCGCAATCCATAGTGCGCTATGACGGCAAAATGAAACGATATGCTTTCGGTCCCGAAACACGATCAACTGTTTTCCTGCGATCGTTTCATTTTTTTGAAGATGACGATGGTGAATTTTATACCGTTTCATTTCATGGCAAGATTTTCAGGTATGAAAAGGACACGGATACGTTCCAGCCCCTGAGCGGCTCCGTACTTCCGGCGGGGATTAATCACCTGGAATACCTTCAACAGCAGCTGTGGGTCGCCACGCAGGACGGGTTTTACCACGCGGCATTCAAAGACGAGCGTGTTCTCAGCCTGACAAGAGTGCTTCCCATCCCGAATACTTCCTATTTCACACTGGCCGCGGATTCTTCCTGGTGGATCAGTACCTTCGGAAGTGACCTGTACAGGCTCCGGCACGACCAGCAACTTGACGCAATCCCCTATAATTTCAAGGGCATCAATACCACCTATTACAGCCGCGAAGGTGATCTCTGGGCCGCAACAGACAAGGGATTGGTACTGGCCCAGAAGAACCAGTTCATCCTCGCCGACATGAACTCACAAACGCACTTTGTTGAGGCTATCGCACAGGACCCGGCCCGCGACGTGTACTACTACTGCTCAAAGGAAATGGTGCAACGCGTTCAATGGCAGAACGGCGATAACGTCGCAAGCAAAGTCATTTACAACGATCGGGACTGCTATTTTCAGTCGCTGCAGTATGGCCGGCAGGGGCTATGGGCCAGCAGCACTTCACGTGTAATGCTGTTTCAGGATGATGTGCTGAGAAAACAATGGGACTTCTCTTCAGAAGGAGATTTCATCCACGATATCTTTCTGGATTCACAACAGGACCTTTGGATCAGTCAGGCGGGTAACCGGAATATCATCATTATCCGAGATGGCTTTGATGTTGAACGGGTATCTGTTCCCATCAATCAACAAACCGAAATCAACCTGGTGCGCGAAGGACCCATGGGTATCTATGCAGGCGCGGGCGGAATGGAAGGTTATTTATTCCTCAAGCGAAACAACGAAAACGAATTTAAGAATATCAGTCTGCCGGTGAATTTTGAGGTGGAGAGTGATTTTAACATTCACGATATAGCCATTCAGGATAGTGTTCTCTGGCTCGCTTCGACCGAGGGTTTATTGCGATACGATCACACAACGCTCCAACGGGTTGACCTCGGGGAGGTGTTCACAAATTTTTCCATCAGTTCTGTAGCCATTTTTGACAGCGTTAATATACTTTTCTCAAATTCCTATGGCCTTTTCCGGTACAACATTCTGAGCCGTGAATACTGGTTGTACGATGAAAATGCGGGACTGCCCTCGAACACCATTACCGCCGGCGGAATTTTCGTCGATCACCGGAAACGTCTCTGGGTAGGCACCTCGTTCGGCCTGGCCATCTCGGAACAACCTGTAACGGTTCAAACGCCGACACCAAGACCGCTTTGCGTCGCTGCACGGGTCAATGGAAGTTCACGCCGGTTCATGGGTGGATTACAGGTACCGTATAGCGCGTTCGTTCACCTGGAGTTTTCGCCGATAACATTTCCTGAAAACAAGATCAACTTACAATGGCGGTGGGCATCCGACAAAATATGGCACGCGATGGATGGTCCGACACTAAGTCTTTCCAACCTTCAGCCTGGTGAGCACCTGCTGGAAGTGCGGGGCAAAAAGAATACAGGCCAGGGATGGAGTGCCGTCAACCGTTTCACGATCGTCGTTGCACGGCCGTACTGGCAACGCGCCGAGTTCGTTTTCCTGGTCGTTTTTTTCTGCCTTTTCATCGCGTGGGTATCCTATGCTGTCGCTTCACGCATTCTGCAACGTCGCAAAGCGTTTCTTGAAAAACTCGTCAATGAAAGAACCCACGAACTGCAGCAGACCAATGAAGAACTCAAACTCAGAAATACCGAGCTTGACCGGTTTGTTTACAGTGCTTCGCACGACCTGAGCGCGCCGCTCAAATCCATCCTCGGATTAATCACGGTGGCCCGCATGGATAACCCTGACAAAACCCATATCCGCTACCTTACCATGATGGAAGGCAGCGTGAAAAAGCTGGAGGAGTTTATCCGGGAAGTGGTCAGCTATTCACGCAATACCAGGATGCCGGTAAAAATTGAAAGCTGCTCTTTCAAGGAAATTATCGATACCATCCTGCCGGATCATCAATACGCGCCGAACTATGAAAAAATTACTTTCCGTTGCGAGGACAAAACCGGGCAACCGATGCGGACTGACGTCATGCGGCTGAAGATCATCCTGAATAACCTGATATCGAATGCTATCAAATTTCACCGCTTTGACAATCAGCATCAACCGTTCGTCAAAATTTCACTGTCCGCTGGAAACGGGCATTACATCCTGCAGGTCGAGGATAATGGCAGCGGCATCGAGGAACATCACCTCCAGCATATTTTCGATATGTTTTACCGCGCCAGCGAGCAGTCACAAGGCTCCGGGCTTGGCCTTTACATCCTGAAAGAGTCGGTCGCGAAGCTGAATGGAAAAGTCGAAGCACAATCGCGGCCGGGAAATGGCACGACGTTCACTGTAATATTACCAATTCCCTCGTTTTAATGTTCAAATCAAACGAAGGCTGTTGCGCGGAATTCGTTGCGGGTTGCTAATTTTACGGCGCGCATGATCAATTTTAATGAATTTACGCTTTCGAATGGGCTTCGTGTAATTGTTCAAGAGGATCCCACGGTTCAGATCGCCGTACTCAATATTCTGTACGATGTTGGTTCGCGGGATGAGGACCCCGGCCGCACCGGGTTTGCACATCTTTTCGAACACCTGATGTTTGGCGGTTCCGTTAATATCCCCAACTATGATGAACCCTTGCAGCGGGTAGGCGGCGAGAACAATGCGTTCACCAATACGGACATCACCAACTACTACCTCACCTTACCGGCGTCCAATCTGGAAACCGGTTTCTGGCTGGAGAGCGACCGGATGCTCAGCCTGTCGTTCGATCCGAAGGTTCTCGAAGTGCAGCAGAAGGTTGTAATCGAGGAATTCAAACAACGTTACCTGAATCAACCTTATGGCGATGTGTGGCTCAAACTCCGGCCACTGACGTACCAGGTTCATCCATACCAGTGGGCAACGATCGGCAAGGAAATAAAGCATATTGAGGACGCGACGCTGGGCGACGTCAAAGAGTTCTTTTTCCGCTACTACATCCCGGCCAATGCGGTATTGGTGGTCGCCGGCAATGTAAAAACGGACGCCGTCAGAAGGCTTGCCGAAAAATGGTTTGGCGAAATTCAATCGCCCACTGTTCCCCCAAGAGATCTTCCGCGCGAACCTGTTCAGCAAGGCAGGCGTTTTCTCGAAGTCGAGGCCGACGTTCCTGCGGATGCCTTGTATAAAGCTTGGCACATGCCGGGTCGTTTTGATGAGGACTACTACACCGCTGATCTGCTGAGCGATATTTTGAGCCGTGGCCATTCCAGCCGGCTTTATCAGCAGCTTGTAAAAGAAAAAGAACTGTTCACATCAGTGTCGTCATTCGTCATGGGCACGTTGGATCCCGGGCTGCTGGTAATGAGCGGCCGGATCAAAGAAGGGGTTGATATCGCCCGCGCTGAGGCAGAACTTGATGCCATTATCAACGACATCATCGACAAGGGAGTAACTGAGCAGGAACTGGAAAAAGTAAAAAACCAGGCGGAGTCTACCCTGGCATTTGGCGAAGTGGAAGTTATGAACCGGGCCATGAACCTGGCTTTTTCAAAGTTGTCCGGCGACGCAAACCTGGTGAACGAGGAAGGCGCGAAGATCAATGCGGTTACGGCGGCGGATGTCAAGCGGGTAGCGGGCAGCATTTTAAAAGAAGAAAACTCGTCGGCGATGCATTACCGGGCAAAACGGAAATAATACCGGCTATACGCCGGACAACCGAACGGATTGGCAGGCTCACACGTTGAAGCACGGGAAAGCAACAATATTATATCCTATATTTTACAAGTCTACCTGAATTCGAGTGGAGAAAGAGAAAGTAAGCAGTGGTAACATCCTCGACTGGTCCGTACTGCGGCGTTTGATGAAGTTCGTGTTGCCTTACAAAGGGCGATTTGTCAGCGTTATTATCCTCACTATCGTACTGGGCGTGCTGGCCCCTACACGACCTATTTTGATCCAATATACCATCGATCAGGACGTGTCGATCGGCGATTACGGCGCCATGGTTCAGATGATGTGGATCCTCTTCGCGCTGCTCATCGCACAGTTCATCGCGCAGTATGCTCACACATACATTTCCGGCTGGTTAGGGCAACAGGTGATCCGCGACATCCGCGCACGGCTGTACGAACATATCATTTCACTGCGCCTGAGGTTTTTCGACAAGACGCCCATTGGCCGGTTGGTGACGCGAACGATTTCCGATGTAGAGACCCTGGCGGAGGTTTTCAGTGAAGGCCTTGCCGCTATGGCGGGTGATCTGCTCCAGATCGTTTTCATTCTCGGTTTTATGTTTTACCAGGATTGGCGACTGGCCTTGCTGAGTTTGTCGACCATCCCCTTGCTGCTCGTCAGTACCTATGTATTCAAAGAAAAGATAAAAGTTGCCTTCAATGATGTTCGTAACGCAGTCGCCAATCTGAATACGTTTGTGCAGGAGCATATTACCGGGATGAACATCGTTCAGATCTTCGGCAGCGAGAAGCGGGAGTTCGAAAAATTCAAGGCGATCAATGAAGAACACCGCCAGGCAAACCTGCGGTCGGTGCTGTATTATTCCGTGTATTTTCCTGTCGCTGAAATCATCGCAGCAGCGGGTATCGGGTTGCTGGTGTGGTATGGCGCGAAAGGTGTGATCGATACGGCATCGACCGGCATAACCATCGGAAAGCTCATCGCTTTCATCATGTACATCCAGATGTTTTTCAGGCCGATCAGGATGATTGCAGATCGTTACAATACATTGCAGATGGGCATTGTGAGTTCTTCCCGTATCATGAACCTGTTGGATGACCGCGAACAGGTGCAGCAGAATGGCGTTTACCAGCCTGCCCATGTCCGCGGTGAAGTGAAATTCGACCAGGTCTGGTTCGCTTATAACCAGGAAGACTATGTCCTGAAAAATATCACTATGCACATCGGGGCCGGGGAGACGGTTGCACTCGTCGGAGCGACAGGCGCGGGGAAATCATCCATTGTTAATCTGCTGAACAGGTTCTACGAGATCAACCGCGGCGCGATCGCGATCGACGGGGTTGATATCAAGGAATACGAGTTAGGTACCCTTCGCAAAAATATCGGCGTCGTATTGCAGGATGTTTTTCTTTTTTCCGACACCATCTATAATAACATAACATTGGGGAACCCGGAGGTCACCGAAGAAATGGTTTGGCATGCCGCTGATCTCGTCGGCGCGCGCAAATTCATCGAGCGTCTTCCCGGAAAGCTTTCCTACAATGTCATGGAGCGAGGCTCCACCCTTTCTGTCGGTCAGCGCCAGTTGATTTCTTTTATTCGTGCGATGGTATTTGATCCGAAGATTCTCGTTCTCGATGAGGCAACTTCGTCCGTTGACAGCGAAACCGAGGAAATGATACAACATGCGATTCTTAAAATGATGAGCGGGCGAACGTCCATTGTTATCGCGCACCGTTTATCCACAATCCAAAAAGCGAACAGGATTATCGTGCTTGACCATGGCGAAATAAAAGAAACCGGCACGCACGACCAGCTGCTGAACCTTGACGGCTTTTATGCGCAGCTCCACAAAATGCAGTATAAAGAGTTCGTTTAAAGATAATGGTCGTTTAGCTGCGTGCCCGGTACCGCACGTACAGATCAAAAGGACTATATTTGTCGTCAATGCTTCTGCGAAAGACCTCTACGCTTCTACTTCTCATGGTGCTCAGCCTGCCTGGCCTTGCACAGAAGAAACCTTTTCGGAGCAAAAGCACCTATACCAAAGAGCGCTTCAATTACAATGCGACCAAAGTCAGGGGAAGCAAAGCCAAAATTGTCTGCCCGATCTTTCAGAACAGCAAATATCCTTATCACGGCATCGGAATGAAATTGGGTGATCCGTTCGCGGCGACTTACAAGTTCTATCCCAACAAGAATTACGCAATCGCCGTCGACTTTGGTAAAGCTGCCAGCGGCCTGTACAACCGCTATTTTCGTGAGAAGTTCGACACGTACCAGGACCTCGATACGTTATCAGAGAGTGCCTCGCTTACGTACCTCAGCCATAAGGTAAAATCAGATTTCATCGGCGAGGTAAAATTGCTGTATCATTTCGATGCGAAAAAAATTTCGCCGGGTTTACAGGTGTATCTCGGCATCGGGTGGGAGTGGAAGAATTCCAGAATACAGTATGACTTTGTCTATGAACGGGAGCCGAGCGTCAGCGACCCGGAGCCTGAAAATATCCCCGGCCGCGCGATCCGATCGCGATTTACGCAGGGGCCGCAGGGCGTCGTGGGCATTGAGTATTCTTATTTCCAATTGCCCATCTCGGCCTTTATGGAGTTAGAATACTTTGCCGATATCCAGGCTGACCCGGGATGGCGACGCGTTGAGGGCGGTGTCGGCCTCCGTTACATTTTTTGAGATCGGCGGCATCTGGTTTTAATGATAACCGACGTTATCAATGATGGCAAATTTCAACCCAGGTCATGAAATTAATCGGATGTATTATCATTGCGCTGATAAGCGTGGTTCAAGGGTACGGGCAGCGGCAGGGCATTGGCCTGAGGCTTGGCGAGCCGACGGGCATTACCTATAAAAAGTATCTCCCTGGAAACAGGGCGATCGAATTCGGCCTCGGTTCGTCTCCCCGTGGCTGGGAGTACACCTATTACCGTAACTCATTCGAATTTCATTATCCAGACCACGACCATATTGCACATCGGGCCAGGAGCACGGTTTATCTGCAGGGACGCTACCTGATCCACAATCCGATCAGCGCCCAGGGCGTCGAAGGAAAATTTGACTGGTACTGGGGCGTGGGTCTGTTGCTCAAAAGCGCTTTGGTGGAGTAC
>DASPJC010000187.1:0-3629 GCA_035628815.1 Ohtaekwangia sp.
CCCCGCTGACACCCAGGATACAATCGTAAGCTTTACCCCTTCCGGCCTGACGGATCGCTTCTATCGAATCATTGAATTCGCGCTGCAACACCGCCGGATCGCGCAAGACGGTCCGCTTTGCCAGCGCGTCATAATACTGACAAAAGTTCGATTCGCCATATTCGTCAAAGGTGATACCGGGAACCGTGGTGTCCAATACTGTCCGCGTGCACATACGATATCCGGGTGCTTCCGGTTTATCAATGACCTTCACGTTATCTTCACGCACCTGCATCTTTCAAAAAGTTAAAAAACAGCCTGCACAAAGTTATCCAAAATGTTGGTATTGGGTTTTTGAATCAGTAAGACGGAAAAGACTCAGAAAGCCTCTCAGTTCGGGACATTACACGCCTGCCGACTGCCTGTCGGGTGAACTTGCCTGAAAAGCTATATTTGCATGAATTTCAAAAACCTTTGAGAAAAATTCTGTTTATCGCGGCACACCGCAAAGACCGGGCGCCGAACCAGCGATTCCGCTTCGAGCAATACTTTTCGTTTTTGGAGGCCAACGGTTTTCAATGCGATCTTTCGCCATTGATCTCCGCGGCGGATGACCGGATATTTTACAGCAAAGGAAATTATGCACGGAAGATATTGATAGGCATTCGCGCCTGGTGGAGACGGTACCGGGACACGAAAAGACTCCATGCTTACGACATCGTCTTTGTCGCCCGTGAAGCCTTTATGACCGGGTCGACGTTCTTTGAAAAAAAGTTCAGATCCTCCCGGGCAAGGATGGTGTATGACTTTGACGACGCGATCTGGATCGATGTTGTCTCCGCCAACAACAAGGCGCTTGGCTGGCTTAAAGATGCGGGCAAAACGGCGCGGATCATTGCGATGGCCGATCTCGTCTTCGCCGGCAACGCCTACCTTGCAGGTTACGCAAAAAAATTCAACAGCAACGTTGCTGTCATCCCGACGACCATTGATACGGAGCACTACCGCCCGGGGCCCCGCCGGGAAAACGGACCGGTGGTCATTGGCTGGAGTGGAAGCGTTTCTACCATAGAACACTTTGAACACGCGGTTCCGGCCCTGCAAAAAATAAAAGAACGTTATGGAAGCCGGATCAGCATCAAAGTGATCGGCGACGGCCAGTATAAAAGCGAAGCGCTCGGCATACTGGGACGGCCGTGGAATTTTTCTAGCGAGTTGCACGACCTGCAGGAGATCGACATTGGTATCATGCCGCTGCCCGATGACGAATGGGCCAGGGGAAAATGTGGGCTAAAGGGGTTGCAGTATATGGCGCTGGAAATTCCCACGATAATGTCGCCGGTGGGTGTGAATAGTGAAATTATCCAGGACGGCATCAATGGTTTCCTTGCCGACTCGGAAGAGGCATGGATCGAAAAGCTCGCGCGCCTGATAGAACAACCTTCGCTACGGCAGCGGATCGGTGCAGCCGGGCGTGAAACCGTGGTACAGCATTACTCGGTAATAAGTCAGCAGTCGCGGTACCTGCAATACTTCAACGCGTTGCTTAGGTAGTAGCTTTTTCCTGACCTGAATGGCTGCGTAGGATATTGGCACGATAAGCGATGATGCCGAGTGCCATGAAGTAATAGGGAAACAACGGGATTTTATACCGTCCGAGTGTTCCGAAGTTGTAAGATGAAACGCCCACGCCAAAAGCGAAGACCACCGCGAACACGAGACAGAAGACCACATCCGGCGAACCCATGGCCGCCAGGATATTTTTATGAGCCTTGAATAGTATCCACAATGTTATCAATAGCGTGGCCAGGCTTTCCAGCGCCGCCAGTAACATCAACGGGTTGTTAATCTCCCAGAGATAGGGTCTGAACAGAGACACGTTCACCGCAGATGGGGCAAGGCGCACAACACTGCCCACTGAACCATCCAGTTCGCCCAAGGAATATCCCGACCCGGCGTTCTTGCCTGTCCAGTACCGGATGTCGTATGCCGTGATCCTTACCGTTTCAGCAATCTTGTCAAACGAGTAACGCGGATCGTCTTTCACAAGCTCATTCACTCCATAATAGGAAAGCAGGCCCCATAACAGGAGGACGAACGGTACGACCAGAATTCTCAGCATGCTGTTCCTGATCTTGAAAAAATAGGCGGAAAACACCCATACCACAGCGGCCATCAGGAAACTCATGAGGATGTAAACCTTCACCGAAAGCATAACAAAAAAGGAAAAAAGCAGCAGTAAGAAATATCCCACCTTGAATCGTTTGTCGATGAAAAGCAACTGGATGCAATAGGTGGCTATTCCCAGGAAGGCCAGTGTGATCGTATCCTTTAAGATGCCAGATCCCCAGAAAATTACAGACGGGACAAACAGGCAGCTCACGGCAAGCCACCGGTGGAGTTGGGGATACTTGCGGTAGAAGGTAAGGTAAAGCATCCATCCACCGGTAAAACCTATGACGGAAAACAAAACGGCGGTGCCACTGTAACTGGAAAAGGTAATCAGATCGAGCACGGCGGCGATGCGGATGATGAAGAATGATTTCTGATCATCATAATACCAGATCTTTTCCGAGATATCCCACAAGCCGGGTCCGAACTCGCCCGTAGAGAATAATAATCCAAATCCTTTCCCCGGCGATTCCATAAACGCTTCCCAAATATGACGGCTCCCGTGCGTATGGAATGCAAAGGTGTCTCCCCCCTGATAGTAAAACTGGTAAATGAATCCCAACGCCAGTGCGCCGAAGATCTTGATCGTAAGCGCCGGAAAATAATACCTTCTGGTAATGCCGTCTGTACAGTAGTTCCTGACAAGGTATGCACAGACATATACCAGGAAAATTATCAGCGGTGTTACGATCAGGTCACGAAGCTCCACAGGATAAAAGTTAAACTTTTTTCTGCAACCAAACTGCCAGTTGCATGCCGGTATTCGTTCGTTTCATCATCCACGACAGGAAAGGCCGGACAAAGCGGGGAAACGGTTCGATCGAACAAACATAATACTCGTGAAACAATACCGTGTACCGATTGCTGATCCTGGCGTGTTCTTCGAAAGATCTAAGATCGAACTCGTAGAGGTGATACGGTGGATGCATCGGGCTTAAGTTCGTTATATAGGTTGTGCCGATCAGGCGATAATAGCTGTTGATCAATTTCGCCAGCAGATGGCTGGAGGATGGAACTTCAATGTGCATCAATCCTCCCGGCTTCAACCACCGCATTGCTTTTTCTATGCTGGCAGCAGGGTCATACAGGTGTTCCAGTACAACGCTGAACGTTATAAAGTCGAAAGAATGATCGTCATAGTCCACCGATTCGAGTGCGCCGAGTTTCAGCCTTGCCGGGTCAATCTTCATCTGGCTGATGGCCCTGCGATGAAAGGATTCCGAGACTTCAAAACCAAAGGTGTCGAAGCCGGCATTGTTCAGCGATATCATGCACTTACCCAGTCCCGCGCCGATATCAAGCGCCTTCATACCCGGTGTGACGACCATCAGCTGCCTGAGGCGCGCGATTTCCTGGCTGAAATAGCCGGGGTCATAATGAAAGTATGCAGGTTTCCAGTAATCTTCCGGCGGCATGCCGTAATGGTCCTGGATATCGAACGGAACCGGTTGGGGATTGCTGTAGATGAGATGGCACCG
>DASPJC010000188.1:0-2761 GCA_035628815.1 Ohtaekwangia sp.
AAAGATGGAAATGGTTTTGTGCGGATCACGACAGACAAGATCTACCGCGTGACCGGTAAAACAGCCCAGGGTTACGGTGTTAAGCCCGACATTCATCTTCCGGATGTTTTTCAAGCGGTTGACTATCATGAAGCCAAAGTACCCTATGCCTTGCCTTCCGATTCGATTGTGAAGCGAACCTTTTATCGGCCGCTGCCGGATCTGCCGCTGGAGAAGCTTCGCCGTAACAGCGACAGTCGCATGGATGCCGACAGTTCTTTTAACACGGTAAGGCGTACACTGTCCTGGCTGGAAAAAGAGATTGCCAGGGCGTTCGACCCGGTTGCGCTTGCATGGCAGGATTTTTCAGCACGGGCAGATTTAAACGACAAAACGTATGCTTCGCTGGAAGCAGCACTGAACCGGAACACGGCGTCGTTTGAAGTTCATCCCAATGCAATGGATCGCGAGCGGATCGCGGCAGACGAATTTGCACGCGATTTTAACCAAAAATGGATTAACAGGTTGAAATCCGATATTTATGTTGATGAGGTTTTTCATATTATCAGCGATTTAGTAGAATTGACACACAAACCACCCAAGTAATGAACCCCAGGACCCTCGTCGTGCTGTTGTCCTTAACCTTATCCAGCGCTGTTTTTGCCCAAACCCCGGATTCGCCGGTAGCGTACATGCAGTACCTGTCGGATCGCGACCTGCAAATGTCACAGAAATATCTCAGTTACATGAGCGAAGTAGCCCATGGCAACCGCGCCAGAAAGATGGAGAAACGCAGGCAGGAACTGATTAACGAGATCCGGCAGTCACTTGGAGAAGCTGGCAGGTTGAAGCCCTTCAAAGGAGATGCAAGCCTGCGGGATGCCTATAAAAGTTATTGGGACATTCTGCTGAAGGTGTTCAATGAAGATTATCACAAGATCGTAAACATGGAAGAGATCGCGGAGCAGTCGTACGATAATATGGAGGCGTACCTGCTGGCGCAGGAGAAAGCCGAAGAAGTGCTTGATGCCGAAGCTGAGAAAATACATCCGGTGTATGAATCGTTCGCGGCGAAGAACAATATCCGCCTCATCGAAAAAGACAGCAAGCTTTCACAAAAACTTCGCCAGGTCGGCGCCGTAAATAGCTACTATCACCATTTGTATCTGATATTCTTCAAGGCCCACAAACAGGAGGCCTATATGCTGGATGCGTTCAACAAGGGCAACGTGAACGCTACCGAGCAGAACAGGACAACCCTGATCCGGTTTGCGGATGAAGGCCTTCAAAAGCTAGACACGATCAAGCCTTTTAAGGGCGACGGATCGCTGGTGAACAACTGCCGCAAGGTGCTGGAATTTCACAAGAACGAAGCAGAAGTTCATATGCCGGTGCAAAGCGCATTCCTACTAAAGAAGAGTGAGTTCGAAAAGATCAGGAAAGCGATGGAAAGCAAGCCCGCAGCAAAACGCACGCAGTCGGATATCGATAACTACAACAACGCCGTGAAGGAATTTAATGACGCCGTAAATTCGTCCAACGCATCCTTACAGGCTGTGAACAGCGGACGAGAGAAAACGTTGACCAACTGGGACAATGCGGTGAAAAGATTTATGGAGTTGCACGTGCCGAAGGGCGTTCCTAAAAAATAATCCTAGCAAATGAACGAGAAACAAGTACACATCCTGATCGGCTGCGCAGATGCGCGTGACCTGAGCCAGGTCCAGTTGGATGCCATTAAGAAAATAAGCGCAGAATTTGAGTCGAACGGTACGCAGATTGAAATGCACGTGATCCGCGCGGCTGGATCTTTCATCTCCCCGGATGTGGTGATGGATATCAAGCGCACATTCGAACAGGCACAGCGACAGGCTTCCGCTGACCAGGAAATAAGTTACTATGTCCACATCCAGACCCATGGGCACCTTACGCCGGACTCAAGCGATCAATACATCAGCCATGTGCATGAACTCCATGTCGTGGACGGATCGCCGCTGAACTGCGGTATGCTGTATGCATCTGCCGTTGGGGTGGAGATCGAGGAAATGATCCTGAGCGAAAAACTTACCATTAACGTGCAGGGTGAGCGCATGGTCATTGATAATGACACCAAGATAAAAAAGCTGCTGCAGGAATATTATGCCTACGACGGATACCTTGCCGGAGACTGGATCCGGAGCATCGACCTGCTGCGAACCCATCCACGCCGCCAGCGGACGGTGCTGGAGAAGATCATCGTTACCGATCCGGAATTTAAAATGCTCGACATCAGTATTACTTCAGGGATCATGGACTACGCCATTCACTCGCTTATTCGCGTCGACGACGGAGACCCCGAGGTTCCTTTCTGGGATGCTGTTCAGCGCGAGATCAGGCACCATGCCGAGAATGATCGTAACAAAAAAGAGGCACTGATCAAGCAAAGCCAGAAGCAAAAGCCATTTGCCGGGCTGCTATGCATGAGCGACCCCCGGCTATCATCACGCACCCTGGCAGCGGACTACTACTTCAGACTTAAAAACATTCCGCATACCGGCGAGTATCTTCCTAATACGGTCTTTAATATGACCGGCACATCGTTCGACATTCCACAAACGCCCTTTGGCCCTTATGTGATCGGGGGTTTTTATTTTGCCGTTAAACACCTGGAACTCACCGACCAGATGGTCATGGGTTGCGACGTGCAGCAAACCGGCAGGATCATGCAGAAGATCAAGAACGATCCGATTATGAACCTGATCGTGAAAAAGTTCAATGTAAATCTCATTCCTATTAACCAGGC
>DASPJC010000189.1:0-2945 GCA_035628815.1 Ohtaekwangia sp.
CAGGGAACGGTTCGTAACGCAGGACCGGACAACGCATCGGCGGTATTACTTTGACAACAATGTCCTGCTCAAGGTTGTTGACAACCATGATCATGACCGCACAGCGGAGGTCGATATGGGTGCCCTGCGGCAAAGAATCAAAGGATATTGGGGAATCGATATTCAGTAGCGCGACAGCACCCTGATGCGTTGCTTTGAAGTGCAAAAACAGAGAGGGTCTTTACAAATCAATGAAATGGCCGTTAAGGAAAGCAAGTTATCCGTTTGCGCTGTGCCGCGCATCACACGATCATGTGATGGGTCAATGCTGTTTTCACTACAAAAATACCGCAGCCAGCGCTCGAAAATTCAGGAACTGGACGATCTGACGACGCGGGCGCCTATACCAGCCTTTCATTGATGGCTTTTGAAACCGCTTCTGTCTGGCTGCGCACCTGCAGTTTTTCGTAGATGTGCTTGATGTGTGTGCGTACCGTATCAATGCTGATTTCAAGTTGCGCAGCGATCAGTTTATAGCTGTTGCCCTTTGAGAGACTGGCGAGGATCTCTTTTTCACGGGCGGTAAGCTGGTATTTATTGGCATTATCGGCCGGCAGGTTCTGCAATTGGGTGATTACCAGCCGCGCGATCCCCGGGCTCATGGGCGCTCCGCCATGACGTACCTCCTGGATGGCGTCAATAAGTTTTTCAGGAAGGTATTTTTTCAAAAGATAGCCTGATGCCCCGGCGCAGATGGCATCGAGTACGTGCTTGTTATCGTCAAATACCGTAAGCATCAGAATGGATACGTCGCCGTCGAATGCCCTGATCTTCCTGACGGCTTCAATGCCGTTCATGCCGGGCAGGTCGATGTCCATCAGAATCACTTCCGGGCGAAGAGTCCTGACCTGTTGTTCAACAACAGACACATCGCCAAAGCTTCCGGTCAAAAAGAAATCGTGGGAAAGGCCGATCAGGGCGCTTACACTTTCGCGCAATTGCTGATTGTCCTCATATAGTAGTAAACGGATGGGCATCCTTGCAAGATAGCACGATTTGCACCCGTTTATATACCGTGATGATGTGACGGAATGCGCAGCGTAATTTCTGTGCCTTCGCCCGGCGAAGACCGGATGGTGAGTTCCGCAGAAATGTTTTTTGCACGGTACCGCATGTTTTTCAGGCCGTTCCCCTGTTGTTCTATGCCGGTTTCAAAGCCGCTGCCGTTGTCCACGAGGCGCAGTTCGTTGAATGTTTCGCCATGTTTCAGGTGAACCGACACCTTTTTACAACCGCTGTACTTTGCCGCATTGTTCAGCGCTTCTTTAAAAATGAGGTAAAAATCTTTTCGTGCATTCAGGTCGAGGCGCGCTTCCTGGAAATTGCCTTCCTCTGTAAATTCATATTCAATATCGAGCGGCTCGAGCATTTCGGCACAAAACTCTTTCATTCGCACGACAATGCTTTCCATTGAGTCGTTCTCCGGATTGATTGCCCATACGATATCGCTCATGCTTTCCTGCATCTGGGAGGCATTTTGCTGGATGGCGGCGAGGTACGTTTCCGAAAGGGCCGCTTCTTTTTTCTGCAGTGCAATGTTACTCATGATACGGATACTCGATAACGTTGAGCCCATTTCATCGTGAAGATCGCGCGCGACCTTGCTGCGGATCTGTTCTTCGACAAAGTAACGGCTGATCTTGACGCTGCAGATCGCCGCCACCTTCTCCAGCATGGCTAAGTGCCACCGGTTGTAAAAGTTCTTCCGCCGGTGTTCGGTATCAATTACGCCGAAAACCCGGCCATCCACCCAGATGGGTACTGCCAGTTCCGATAATCGCCGCTGGTCGTCAATGATGTAACGTTTATCACGCGCCGTGTTGTAAATGATCTCCGGTTTTCCGGTTTGTGCTACCGTCCCGACAATGCCTTTGCCCACCGGGATCTCGATCGGATTATGGATCCGGAATGGCTCGGTACTCTTCGGCCCGGCAGCAGCCTTCTGTACCAGTATATCCTTGTCTTCCTGTACCAGATACATTACGCAATCTTCGAAGTTGAGCAGTTGCACACAGTTTTTGGCCACCGTCCAGAATACCTCGCGTATCGTATGCTGATTGTAGAGGGAGGTGGCAAACTGGTTCAGGATCGCCTGCGACCTGATCTGGCGCAAAAGATTCCGTATCCAAAGTCCGAGGGATAGAATCAACGCGCCGGCGATGAGTGCCATAAACCACCACCGTTTCCAGAATGGCGGCTGGATGATGAAACCGAACGACGCGGTATTCATCGAAGCGCGCCCGCTGTAATCCGTCGCCTTCACCTCAAAAGCGTACCTGCCCTCGGGAAGGTTAGTGTATTTTGCCGTGCCTGCATTACCCGCATGGTTCCAATCTTTGTCATAACCGACCAGACGATACGCGTACTTTACCTGCCGCGGAAGGGTGTATGTCAGCGCTGAAAAGCCGAAGGTAAAATCGTTCTCGCGATGGTTGAATGTTCGGCGGTGCTGATTACCGAGAATGCGGTTTTCCTGCCGCACGGAAGTTATGACTATGGGAAAATCGGCCGTCGTTACGGTGAGGCTGTCGGGATGGAATTTTAGAAAACCGTTGGCAATACCGGTCAGTATTTCCCCGTCATCGTTGACGGACATGGGAGAATTGAAGCCGGTGAAGCGCATGCCATTATGTTTGTCATAATGCGTTATAACGCGACCGGTGGGCGTCATGCTGGTAAGGCCTTTGAAAGAGGATAGCCAGAGGTTACCGGTATGATCGGACGCGATAGCGGTGATTGAATTTTCGGGCAGGCCATCCTGCATCGTGAAAGTTTTAAAATCCTTTGTCTGCCGGTTGTATTTGCTTACACCGCCGGACGTGGTAGCCACCCAGACATCACCATTTTTATCCAGTGCGAGATCATTCACCAGCGATGATTGCAAATGACCTGGAAGGTTTGGATCC
>DASPJC010000190.1:0-3841 GCA_035628815.1 Ohtaekwangia sp.
CTGGCCTGTACTCTTCTCGGGCGTGACGGGTTGCAACTGCCAGATGGCTTCCTGTGAATTTGCCAGAAACACGCTGTTAAGATCGTCCGGGAGCGCATACAGCTCCGTATGGTCGATAACAAATGTCGCCTCGCTTTCCGCGCTGGCCCAATCACCGGCAAACAGGTGCACCCGCGCGAGCAAGGCAGCGGCCGCGCTTCGATTGGGTTGACTCCTCTCGTTCCTGGAGAATGAATAATCGTCGGATAAAAGCGCTTTCGCATCATTCAGATCCTCAACAATCATTGCATACACATCCTGTATTTCGCGTCTGGCAATAGCGGAATTTATTTTATAATCGGTCGATGTGACGTATGGAACTGCACCGAACAGGCTGACCAGATAAAACTGACAGAAGGCCCGGACAAATTTTGCCTCACCTTCCAGCTGCTGCTTAATCTCGGGCGAGATTGATCCTGAGGCGTTGAGTCCTTCGAGCACGGCGTTTGCATTGCTGATATAGAGATAAGCCTCGCGCCAGAATAGACTTACAACAACCTGGTTCGTCGTGGATAAAGTGTTATGATAGAACTCCTGCTGCTCATCCGTATTTGAGATATCCACGAGTTCGTCGGAGGATAGCCCGGTATACCTTTCGATCGAACCGTTCGTAAAACTTTGGTTCGTCATCATGATACTGTAGATGCCCCGCATCGCCGCAACGGCAGAAGCATCATTCGAGAAAACTACTTCATTGATGATCTCCGTCTTGGGCGGATCAATATCGAGGAACGCCTCGCAGGCGCTGCACCATCCGGCAATTACTAACACGGCTCCGCGAATAATCAAAAATTTGAATGTTGTATTTGTACAGTTCATAGATTCGGGTTAAAGGGTTAATTGGAAGCCGGCAGCCATGATGCGCAAAGGAGGCAGGAATAATACATTCTGATTTTCCGGATCCATGCCGAGGTAGTTCGTAATGGTGAAAATATTCTGGCCCTGCAGGAACAGCCTGGCACGTGCCACGCCGGTACGTTTTGTCCACTTCTCCGGTACCTGCCACGACAATGAAATGTTTTTCAGCCTGATGAACGACGCGTCAGAGATCGAATTGTCTGAAGCACGATTGCTGTTATACGGCAACGAGGAGATCGACGTAAATCGTTGAATACCCGCCGCTCCACTGTCAGGATTTTGCCAGCGGCCAAGAACTATATCCGGCTGATTCGAAAGCGATCCCGGTGCGCCAAAAGACCTCAGGTAATTGTTTCCATCCTGCTTTACAAACTGGAATAAGAAATCGAGCTGAAACGAACGGTAGGTCAGCGTATTCATCATCCCGCCGTAATACTTTTGTGTTACGGCTTTCAAAAACTGTCCATCGTCTGCACTCGAAATATTGCCATCCCCATTTACATCGACGAACGTATACAACCCGGTGGCCGGATCCACGCTGTTAAATTGTATGGTACGGCGAAGAAATAATGAAGAACCTACTTTGTACATATTCCTGTATGCCGGAAATGCTTCAAGGTTGGGAAATTCGACCAACCTGTTCTCCGGCAGTGTGATATTAAAGGATGTGGTCCAGGTGAAATCGCTTCCGGTGATATTAGAGGTAGTCAGTTGCAATTCCCATCCCCTGTTCTCGACGGTCGCCGGCAAATTGAATTGAACACTGGGCTGCCCCGTCACGAGAGATAATGGCAAGCCTACCAATTGGTCGGAAGAGCGATTGCGGTACCAGCTTGCGGACAGCATAATGCGATCGCGGAAAAAGCCAAGATCCAACCCGAATTCAAGTTTGCGGTTAGTTTCCCAGGAGTAGTCCGGATTTTCCAGGCGGGTCACGACAAGGCCGCTGGTACCATTGTATGGATAGGTTGTTGCGCTATACGAATTGAGATACTGGTAATTACCGATCGCGTCGCTGCCCGTTGTGCCGTAACTCGCGCGCAACTTGCCGAAAGTCATGAACGGTACGCCGTCTTTGACAAAACCTTCATTTGAAAATATCCACGCCGCCCCGATTGCGCCAAAATTGCCAAACTGTCTTCCCGGGCCAAAGCGACTTGATCCGTCTCTACGTCCAGTTACATTGATAATGTATTTATCATCCCATATGTAGTTTACTCTTCCGAACAACGCCGCATAACGATACTGCATATAACGGACGCCGGTGATCTCTACCGCGGTTGCTGCAAGAACATTTTCCAGCAGCGCGTCACTTGTATAACCTGTAGCCTGAAGGGTCTCGCCCTGCTGAACAGATTCCTGAAGCGTTGCCCCGGCCAGAACCGTTAAAGTTCCTTTACCAAGACTTCTCACATAGTCGATTTGTGGTTCCACGATCCAGGTTGTGATATTGCCATCGCTGAAGTTTGAGGTGCCGGTTTGGTCTGAAAGGAATTGCGGCGGGATAGCACTCAACGGGTTGGTGGCAACCTCGTCAACCTGCATCATCGTATAGCCCAACGCAGCTTTGACATTTAACCCTGGGATCAGTTCGTAGGCCAGGCGGGTGTTTGTCACCAGATTACGCTGATTACTTTTATACTTTTTCTCTAACCACGCGAGTGGGTTTTGAATGGCGGAACTGCCCCATTCCCAGTTTATATCACCCGTTTCATCGTACAAAGCAGGGGCTGTCGGCGGCAGCGTTACTGCCGTGCTGGTAAGGTCCTGGCTGTAGAGGTTGTTAATCCCCGCGGTATAGTTAACGGAACTGGAAATTTTGAACTTGTTGTTTAAGGAACCGTGATTCAGGTTTAGCCCGCCCGATAGCCTTTGAAAATAAAAATCGCCGGGGAAGACAGTAGTCTCTTTATAGTATCCAAGATTAAAAACGAACTGCGTTTGCTCGTCTCCTCCGGAAATGGCAACCGATGCGTTCGTGGTGTGCGACGTTCCTCCGATCAACGCATCCTGCCAATCGGTGTGACGGGTTGTATCCCAAACCAGGATATCGGGCGCCCGCTGTACGGTCATCGCCCTGTTGTCGTTGGTGAACGCTTCCCTCCGCATCATCACATACTCCTTGGTGTTCAGCATATCAAGTCTGGACGGAGCCTGGCCGATGCCGCTAAGAAAATTAAAATCAACTTTAACCCGGCCAGGTTTTCCACGCTTTGTCGTAATAAGCACAACACCGTTCGCCCCGCGAGATCCGTAAACAGCTGTTGCGTCTGCGTCCTTCAGGATCTCTATACTTTCAATGTCACCCGGATTAATGGCGGACAACGGGTTTCCCTCGCCAATAATGCTTCTCCCGATGGTATTTAATGCCGTGGGTGTGAACGGGACGCCATCGATAATGTACAACGGTGCATTGCCGTCGTCTCTTAAACTGTTTCGTCCGCGAATCTGGATTGTAAATCCACCCCCCGCCAATCCCGTGTTCTGCTGGATGTATACACCCGGCATTCTTCCCTGCAGTGATTGCAAGGGATTATTGATCGGCTGCTTTTGTATGTCTGCCGCCGTGATCCGGCTGATATTGCCGGTTTGTTCCTTTTCCTTCACTTCCCAATACCCTGCATTGACTACCACTTCACCGAGGCTTTTAATATCCTCTGTCAAAACAATATCGATAACATGCTGCGTGGCAACCTGCATTTCGACAGCGGTGTATCCAATAAAGGAAAACACCAGCACGTCGTCTTCCTGCGCATCAATGGCATACCTGCCGTCGCTGTCAGTCGTGGTACCATGGGTCGTTCCCTTCACCACAATGTTAACGCCGGCCATGGGCTGCTGACTGGCATCTGTGACAGTTCCGGTAACGTGTTGCAGTTCCTCCGATCCGCCATCGGCCGGTGTGATTATCCGCGACTGGCCTTCTCCGCGTCCTGCCTGCTTC
>DASPJC010000191.1:0-15277 GCA_035628815.1 Ohtaekwangia sp.
ATACCCGACTACGTAAACAGGCCTGGGTTTATGGTCCTTACGCGTCTGATAATTTTCATCCAGGTAGACCGAGCTGGCTTTCATACCCTCCAAAACATATTGGCTGGCCAATGCCACCGCCAGTGAATCGCTTATCGGCGACAGGACTTTTCCGGTATTGGCGTCGATGAGGACAGGTGTCTTGCCTTTCGAACGCACATCATAGAATAGTCTGCCGGCTTCTCTGCGTAGACGTATCTCCGTGAGACTTGTATCGCGGTAGTACGCAGCGGCAACAGTAAAAACAGAATCCAGGCTAATGCCGGGTTTTGACAACGCGTAGGTATAGGAAGTGTTCTTTACTTTCTTATAGTCTTCCTTCCAAAACCACTTGTAATTCGCGCGGAAAAAACCGGTTAGTGCTGATATCAGCAAAAAAGGTAAAAAGAATACACCCAGCAGAAGGTGTACCCGATACCGGTTCATGAATTTTTTCACCGGATATCCACCGCTGTCGTTCCGCGGTGACGGATGGCTTCGTATGCTGTCCCTTTAAAATTGCCCGGTACTTTTTCGGCATAGATACACTCAACGATATACTGGCCTGACCCGATAGGCGTAAATGACACCAGGCCTTTATCGTCAGTCTTTAATTCTTTCGACCATTCGTTGGGCGCATGAAAAAGAACTTTGGCGTTGGCGAGGGGTTGCCCTTTGAATAAGATCCGGAATGTATTTTTTTCGCGCGTTGAAGCAATAACAACTGCCGCATCTCCCGGAATTTCAAAGGTGGGCGGTGTGTTTTTCGCATTGCCGACCGCAACCTCTTTGGTAGTGTAGTACACCGGTCTTACAACGCCGATATCGAACTTCGACCAGTCTACTACAGGCCGTACCGTATTAACAGCCTGAATAAGGTATTGGCCGGGCTGGTCTGGCACAAAGCTGGTTTTAAAATATTTTTCTTCAATACTGATGTTGAGTTTTGTTTGCTTGCCATCGGGACCGATCACCCAGGCAACGATGCCGTCGAGTTCCTCCAGCCTGCCACCGCTTATTTCCCGCACGCCCTCATTGAATTCGCCGTAGTAAATGCGCACCTCGAGCGATTTCCCGGTTTGCGGTGCTGAACCCAGCTCGATCCAGATGTAGTGTGCCGAGGCGTGGTACGCGAGGACGACAAGTAAAAAAGATAAGACTGATTTCAGGCGCGTCATAAGCGTTGATTTAGATCGTAAAGTTTACACCAGCCATGAAGTTGCGGGCAGGCGCTGGAATAATACCATTCCAGGTTGCCCAGCGCAAGGTGAAGTACTTCTGGTCAAATACATTGTTCAGGTTGAAATAGACACCCCAGTGTTTGCGGTTGTAATTAACCGTGAAGTTGGTTACATGGTAGGCAGGTACTGCGCCCACTTTCCCATCGGCCGAACCGGCTTCCGTGTTTTTAGCATCACTGTATTGTTTGCCGACATAGTTGTGCGACAAATTGAAAACAAGTTTGTGCTGGTCTTTCAGCGGCGCGCGGTAGCGAAGGCCTGTAGCGGCCAGTCGTTGCGGCGCATTCGGCAGAATGTTGCCATCATCCTCTCCACTTGAAAAAGTGGCTTTCTGAATGGTAGCGTTAACAAACATACTCAAGCCACGCCACGCACCCAGTTCGAGTTCCATTTCAAGACCGCGGTGAAAACTACTGCCAGCGTTTTTATTGACGCCACTTTCCGTGATGACTTTATTGTCAAAGTCCATGCGGTATGCAGCGATGTTGAAGGACAACCATGACACCGGGTTAGTCCGGAATCCAAGTTCAAAATTCTTGGAAGTTTCAGGCTGCAGATCGACACCCTGGTCCACCGTGCCGGGCGCCAGCGACGAGTTGAGTGCCGGCGGTTGAAATCCTTTTGAAAAGGTTCCATAAACCCGTGAGTGTTCCTGGATCTTGTAGATCATGCCGGCCGAATAAATAAAGGCGTCACTTTCAAGGTCATCTTTCCGCGCCAGGGTAAGGTCATTGCGCTTATACCCTACGTTGGTATAGCGTATACCGGGAGCAAATACGAGGTTTTCCGTGATGTTGAATTCATCATAGACATAGGCTTCATAAATAAGGCTGGTGTTGATGCGGTTGCCGACGGTAGGACCGGTACGGGCATCCTTGGTTGCACCCTCGACGTTGATATCATCAAGGCGGTCAGTGTGAATACGCATGCCGACGATCAATGAGTTGTCGTGCCCGAAAAGATCTTTTGTGAGGTTATAATCCGTTACATTGCCGAACGCATGAATATCGCGGAGGTATCCGAATGTTGTCGGATTGGCGTAGGCGATCCACCAGTCGCGCTGGAAGTAATTGCCATAGATTGAAGTTGAAAAATGGTGGTCCGTTCCTACTGTTTTCTTAAACGACAGGGCTCCACTAAACCGTTGTGCATAGAAATCATCGCTGGTGTGCTGGCTTTGGCGCGGATCGTCGTCGTACTGGGCTTGTGACAATCCTCCCGGTGTTTCTGAATCTTCCGAAAAATAGTTGAGGTAGATCGAAAGTTCGGTGCGCTCATCCAGTTTCGATCCTAACCGGATGGTGTAGTCATTGACGCCGAACTCAGCCCTGTCGCGGTATCCATCGCCCTGGCGCCGGAGACCGGAAATAAAATAACTTGATTTACCGTTATCAGCCCCGCTCGAAAATTGCGTGGTCATGGCGTTCCAGCTGCCGAAACCGACATCCAGTTTTGTCTGCGGAATGCTTTCGCCATGCTTCGTGATCATGTTCACAACGCCGCCGACAGAGTAGCCACCATACAAAACAGGGGAGGCGCCTTTGATAACTTCTATCCGTTCCACCTGTTCCAGCGGGATCATATAATAGGCGGCGGGGTCGCCGTACAACGTCATTCCGATCGGGAACTTGCCATCAACAAGCACCAGCAAATTCCTGTTTCGCAACGGGTCCAGTCCGCGCAAGCCGATATTCGGTTTCAATCCTCGTCCGTCTTCATCGAGGTAATTTACGCCTGGGATCCGGCTGATGATCTGCCCGACCGATTGCGCACCCGATTCCCGGATCTGTCTTCCATCAAGTACATTGACTGTACCCGGTATGTCCTTGATCTCATCTTTTATCCCGGTGGAGGTAATGGTCACTTCCGTTAACACCAGGTCACTGGTAGCTACCACAAAGCTGACCGTAGCCTTTTCAGCATCCTTTACGGTTACGGATTGGCGAAGGGTTTCATAGCCAAGTACCGAGGCCTTAAGCGTATAATTTCCAACGGGGACGTTGGTAAAGCTAAAGTTTCCCGCTGCGTCGGATTGTGTACCCGTATTGGCGTTGACTATAATAATAGAGGCATTCTCGATCGCATTTCCTCCCGTATCACGGATCGTTCCCTCGATGCTGCCAGTCTGGGCAAAAGCATAAATACTTGAAAAACAGATTATTATCAAAATAATAAGGTTTTTTTGAGGGTGCGTCGGTTTCATGTTTATTTAGATCAATTCTACGGACGCGAAGATATTACCGCTTAAACGGATTTACAACATATTTAGAATGAATCTAAATGACTATCCGGACGATCCGGACTTCTATGAGCGATTGGCAATGAATCAACTACCAAAAGAGTAGAAATACCTTCAGGCAAACTATCGGTCCGCAACGGCCCCCTTTTTTTCCATGCGGGACAGGTGTTCGACGACGGCCTGTGTAAGCCCCGGGACTTGTGTCAGATCCTGATCCCAGAAGGAAACATTTGACAATGTTTGATGGGCGACCGTTTCAAGGCTGGTCTGTTGCCATACCTGCCGGAAGAAATCTAAAACATCAGCCGTATCGTTGAGATCAATAATTTCACTTCCCCACGAACCCTTGTAGAACCGGATGAGCGCGGCCAGGGAAAGTACCAGCCGTGGCGGAAGCTGTTTTTTAAGCGCGACGTATTGCAGTAAAGATGGTAGTACCCGCACTTTGTATTTCGATACTGAATTGAGTGCGATGCTCATCAGTTCATGACGAATGAACGGGTTTCTGAACCGCTCGATAACGTCGCGGCCGAACTGGCGGAGTTCGTCTGCTGAAAGATCAAGCGTCGGGATGATCTCTTCTTCGATAGCTTTCGTGATAAAATCCCCGGTATAAGCATCTTCAACGGCGTCTTTTACTGTGCGGAGACCATGAAGATAAGCAACCGGTACCAGCGCCGTGTGGGCACCATTGAGGATGCGGACTTTCCGGGTGCGGTAGGGCGTCATATCGTTAACGAACTTCACCTGAAGTCCGGCCGCATCGGCGGGAAACACTTTGTTCAGGCCTGTTCCTTCGATGACCCAGAGATGGAAGGATTCGGCCATCACTACCAGCTTGTCGTCGTATCCTGTTGACTGATGTATGTCGGCAATGTTGTCCCTGGGAAATCCTGGCACGATACGGTCAACCAGTGTATTGCAGAAAACCGTGTGGTTACTGATCCAATCCCTGAAGCCTTCCGGCAGGTTCCAGTGCGCAACATATTGGAGGATGGCATTGCGCAGTGCATCGCCGTTTTTGTCGATGAGTTCGCAGGGCATGATGATTAATGCCTTATCGGCAGCGCCAGAAAAAAACCTGTAGCGATGATGGAGCAACACCGTCAGCTTTCCTGGAAACGTGCCTGGCAGTGTATCGGGTGAAGCATCAGACCCGCTAAAGATTATGCCGGCTTCTGTGGTGTTGGAGAGGACGAATTTCAGGTCGGGGTTTTCTCCAAGGCGAAGAAATTCCTGGTAGTCTTCAAACGGGTTTACAACGCCTGCGACACTGGTGATCAGCCGTGTCTCGCGGGAAGGCAGTCCGTCCCGGATACCGTTGAGCACCACATGGTATAAACCTTCCTGTTCATTGACCATTCCACCCATGCCCTGGGGGATGGGCTGAACGATATGAATGGCGCCGTTAAAACCGGTGCGTTCATTCATCATGTCGATGATCCAGTCGGCAAATGCACGGAGAAAATTACCTTCTCCGAACTGCAGAATTTTTACCGGGCGCGTTTGTGCCACGCCCGCTGTCGCGCGGTTCAATTTTGATAATGTCATCGCCGGTAATTAGAAATTGAAATATTGTTTTGCGTTGTGGTAACAAATATCCGCGGCAATCTTGCCCAGCCATTTTTCGTCGGCAGGGAGTTCGCCGTTGGCAACATCCTTCCCGATGAGATTGCACAAGATTCTCCTGAAATATTCATGACGCGGATACGAAAGGAAACTGCGTGAGTCGGTCAGCATACCGATAAAGCAACTGAGAAGCCCGAGGTTGGACAGCGCATTCATTTGTTTCTCCATGCCGTCCTTCTGATCGAGGAACCACCACGCCGAGCCGAACTGGATCTTTCCTTTGACGGAACCGTCGTTGAAGTTGCCAATCATGGTGGCCATGACTTCGTTGTCGGCCGGATTGAGATTGTATAAAATGGTGCGGGTAAGCTGGTCGGTACGGTCAAGGTTATTGAGAAAGCGGGCCAGGGGTCTGCTTTGCGGGAAGTCGCCGACGGAATCGAACCCGGTGTTGGGACCAAGCTCGCGCAGCATCCGGTCGTTGGTATTGCGCAAGGCGCCAAGATGAAATTGTTGTGTCCATCCCTTGGCATGGTACATCCGGCCCAGCGCGGTCAGTACCTGGTAAGTGAAAAATTGTTGTTCGGCCCTCGCGAGCTTATAGCCCTTCAGCAGTTGCTGAAATAAAGTTTCAGCGTTGAAGGCATTTTCGTTGTCAGGATAATACAGCTGTTCGAGGCCGTGGTCGGATAGACGGCATCCCTGCTCATGAAAGAAGGCAATGCGGTTTTCAAGCGCGGCCAGCAGCTTATCGAACGAACTGATCCCCACACCGGAAGCAGATGACAATGCCTGCAGGTATGTTTTGTACGCCGCAGGATCCTCCACCGCGTAAGCTTTATCCGGCCGGAAGGTAGGAAGTACCGTGGTACCGAAGGGATCGCGACGGATGGCCTGGTGGTGTTCCAGTGAATCCACGGGATCATCCGTTGTACAGACCACCTCGACTTTCATTTTCCGCAACAGGTTCCGCGTGTAGTTCTCAGGTTGCTGGAGTTGGTCGGAACAGGTGTTGTAAATGCGCGTTCCCGATTCAGGTGTCAGCAATTCATCGATACCGAAATATCTTTTCAGTTCGAGATGACTCCAGTGATAGAGCGGGTTTCGTATGGTGAAGGGTACGGCAAAAGACCATTGCGCAAACTTTTCTGCGACGGGTGCATTCCCGGTAATATATTCTTCAGCAATGCCAAGGGTGCGCATAGCGCGCCATTTATAATGGTCGCCGTCCAGCCAGATGCGGGTGAGGTTTTCAAAGGCGCGGTTGCGGGCGATTTCCTCCGGCGGAAGGTGGCAATGATAGTCGATGATGGGAAGATCTTTTACATACCCGTGGTACAGCGTCCGGGCGAAATCTGTGTTCAGGAGAAAGTCTTCTGTTAAGAAGTTTGACATGTCAATGTGCTTAGGTGAATTATTTTTTTCTCAGCGACGACGCGCGGATGATCAGTTCCGGCTTCAGCACTACTTTCTGTGGAATAAATCTTTCTTTCCCCGAGGCGATCTCGGCCAGGAAGATCTCCGCGGCGGCGTTGCCCATCCGCATGCTGTGCTGATCGACCGCCGATAGGGGAGGCTCTGTAAACGAGGTATAGGGTTCGTTACTGAAACCGACAAGGGCTACATCCTCCGGTATTTTGATATTTTTCTCCTTGAGAATCTGCAGGGCGCCCAGGATACCATAGGCACTGGCGGAAAAAACGCCGTCCGGGATTTCCTTCAGCTGCAGCAGTTTCAACATGCTGTTGCGCCCGTCTTCCAGTTGAAGATCGCTTTCGACGACCAGCGATTCGTCGTAGGTCAGGCCGTTATCCTGCAACGCCTCGCGGTAACCGCGTAGACGTTCTTTGTAAATGCTGATCTTGCGCGTATTGGTAAAGTGTGCGATCCGCTTGCAACCTTGTTGAATGAGATGTTCGGTGGCTTTATAGCCGCCCTGGTAATCGTCAACGACAACATGACTTACTTCGAGCGCGTCGTTCGAACGATCGAACAGGATCATGGGGATGCCGCGCTCGCGTACCTTGAGGAAATGGTCAAAGTTCACAGTCTCTTTCGCAAAAGAGGCTATGATACCGTCGACCCGCGCGTTAAGAAGCGCTTCAACGGTTTTAACCTCTTTTTCATAGCTGTCATACGTCTGACAGATCATGACGTTGTATTTCGCCGTGTTGGCGATCTCCTCGATGCCCCGTACCACGGAAGAAAAGAAAGTCCGGTCGGCCGTGGGAACAATAATACCAATGATATTGCTTCTTCCGTTCCGTAACGCCGCAGCGATATGGTTCGGTTGATAGTTGAGTTTTTGCGCGACCTTCAGTACAGCTTTTTTGGTTTCCGTACTGATCCTGGGGTGATCCTTGAGCGCGCGCGAAACCGTAGAGGCGGTAATGTTCAGTTTTTTCGCGATATCATGTATCGTTGTCTTTTCTCTTTTCATGGGCATGATCCTCTGGCCGGCGACGCGAATCAGGGTTCATTCGACGGCTTGCCAATCGTTGCTAATATACCACCATCTACATAAATGATCTGACCGTTGACGAAGTTACTTGCATCGGAAGCCAGAAATATGGCGGCGCCCTTCAGGTCATCCGGATCGCCCCATCGCCCTGCCGGTGTGCGGCTGATGATGAAATCGTTGAAGGGATGTCCATCTTTCCTAATCGGTGCAGTTTGTTCCGTTGCGAAATACCCCGGCCCGATGCCATTCACCTGGATGTTGTAACGCGCCCATTCCGTGGCCAGGTTCCGGGTTAACATTTTAAGACCGCCCTTTGCAGCGGCGTATGCGCTTACGGTATCGCGGCCCAGTTCGCTCATCATGGAGCAGATGTTAATGATCTTCCCGGCTTTCCGCTTCACCATGTGTCGTGCAACAGCCGTTGAAACGATGAAAGGCGCGACAAGATCGACGTTGATAACCTGCCTGAAATCTTCCACGGCCATGTCAAGGGCCGGGATGCGTTTTATGATGCCGGCGTTGTTAACAAGGATGTCAATGGGACCGGATTCCGTTTCGATCTGCGATATGGCACGGGCAACGGCATCGGCATCGGTGACGTCGAACAGGTATCCGGTTGCCTGGAGTCCGAGTTTGGCATATAACCCGAGCGCGGTTTCCATATTGCCTAGTGAATGGCCATTGATCAGGAGGTGAGCGCCTGCTTCGCCGAGTCCTACGGCCATGGCCATGCCAAGTCCATGGGTAGCGCCGGTGATAAGCGCGCGTTTGCCTTGCAGGTTGAACAGGTTTGTCATATTACCGAAGGTCAATGGGCCTCACAATATCCATGTCTCCATAGTCGAGGTTTTCGCCGGCCATGCCCCAGATAAAAGAATAGTTGGCGGTACCGGCGCCGCTGTGCACGGACCACGGTGGTGATATCACGGCTTCATTGTTCTTCACCCAGAGATGACGTGTTTCCGTGGGCTCGCCGATGAAGTGACACACCGCGTGGTTCTCGGGCAGATCGAAATAAAAATAAGCCTCCATCCGCCTGTCGTGGGTATGTGGTGGCATGGTGTTCCATACGCTGCCGGTTTTAAGTTCTGTCAGGCCCATCTGAAGCTGGCAGGTCTCCACGACACTGTTGACAATCAGTTTTCGGATGACGCGGTGGTTTGAGCTTTCCTGCGATCCCACTTCAGCGGTATCGGCTTCCTGCAGGGAGATCTTTCGCGTGGGAAACGTGCGGTGTGCGGGTGCGGCGTTGAAATAAAACCGGGCGCCTTCCGCCGGACTGAATATGACTGTCCTGGCACCCCTTCCTATATAAAGCGCTTCTTTGTTATCGAGTTTATATTCGGTACCGTCGACGAGGATGGCGCCGGGCGCACCGACATTGATGATACCGATTTCGCGGCGTTCAAGAAAGTAATCAGCCTTCAGGGCATCGATGCTGGCCAGCGTCAACGGTGTGGATACGGGCTGGGCGCCACCAATCATGAGCCGGTCATAGTGTGTATACACCAGGTTGATATCATTCTTTTGAAATAGCTGATCGACGAGAAAATGCTCCCGCAGCTGGGTGGTGGAAAATGTCTTGAACTGGGTGGGATGGATGGCGTGTCGCGTGGCGTGCATAATATTGTGTAATCGGTTGCGCAATATATATAAAAATGGAATTAATTCGGTCGCGGTGGAAAATTTGAGCCACGGGGAAATGGGCGGTCGGCAATTTCGGCTCTCAGGGAAACCGCCACCCTGGGTCTGTATTTCGTTGATTTTGTGAGGGTTTACCAAAAAACGCGAAATTTATTTTGATCCGTTAAAATAAGTTCCTAAAATGCAATCGATTGCGCATCGATTACGATTGCAGTCGCACCAAACAAACAAATCGCCCGCCCAGCGGGCATCAAAAAAAACCCAAATTACTTACATTATGAAGCAAGATCTACCCCTTTCTTCTGATTCCACGACGGGATTGCGCGTCGCGCGTCCATCGTGGAAAATGCTCATCCTGTCCGCACTGCTCGGACTGGGAACGTTCGCCCATGCGATTGCACAAGAGACTACTGTTACCGGTAAAGTTACTTCGTCGGAGGATGGAGCCCCACTACCCGGCGTTACCGTGTTATTAAAAGGCTCATCCAGTGGAACAACCACAGATGCTGAAGGCGTCTACCGCCTGAGTGTGCCGGATCTTAACGGTACACTCGTATTCTCATTTATCGGCTATGCACCACAGGAAGTACTGATCGGCTCACGTACTTCCATCGATGTGAGCTTACTGACAGATATTACGGAACTGAGCGAGATTGTTGTGGTGGGTTATGGCACGGTGAAGAAAACAGACCTGACCGGATCAGTGGTAAGCGTTGAGCCGGAACAGATCACCCGCCGCGGGCCCGTCAGCGCACTGGAAGGCGTTCAGGGACAGGTGGCCGGTGTCGACATCTCCAATCCGTCAGGCCGTGCCGGCGCAGGTTTCAAAATCCAGATCCGCGGTCAGCAATCCCTTAAAGGTGGTAACCCGCTCTATGTGGTCGATGGTGTTATCACCGACAACATCGATTTCCTCAACCCGCAGGATATCGAACGGATCAATATCCTCAAGGACGCGTCGTCCACCGCCATCTATGGTTCAAGGGGAGCCTATGGCGTTGTGATTGTCACCACCAAACAGGGAAGCTCTGTGAAGGGAAAACCATCCATCTCCTATGATGGTTACTATGGCGTTCGAAAAATCGCGCGTCTTCCCGATTTCATGCCGGGGGACACGTGGTGGAATTTCAGGCAGGACGCATACATTACGCCGGCGCTTCTTGCCAGCCAGGCATACAATGAGGACGCCGGAAACAACACGGCCAGCAAAGAGGAACTGCGTCGCCGTGTAGCGGAGCGTGACTTTACCGACTGGCCCGATCTGCTTACCCAGACAGGTACACAACAAAATCACTGGATATCCGCTTCCGGAATGGGCGACAATAAACTCGGTTATACCATTGGCATCGGCTATCAGGGAGAGGAGGGAAATATCATTCATGAATCGTTCAAGCGTTACAATTTCAAAGCAAATGTCAACCACGTTCTGAATGATCAGTGGAGCGCGGGCGCTAACCTGAATATGGCGGTAGCGGATCAGGAGGCGGGAAGTCCGAATGCAATGCTTAATGCCTTTCGTATGAATCCGCTGCTCAAGCCTACCCTTACCGACAATCCGGATCAGATCATTCTGCAGCCCGGCAAAGACCTTCCTTACATCGATATGACGAGTTCGGTCAATCCATTGCTCGATATGGAGAATGCCAGGAACGACCGCCGGACGTACAACGTATTGGGAAATGTCTACCTGCAATATTCACCCAAACAATGGCTTAGCTTGCGAAGCACTTTTGCGCCATCCTTCCGGTATGATAAGCGCGGGCGGTATTTCGGAACAAACTCGGAAGGACGCGTCGGACTACTGGGCATGGCGGATCTCAGAACGACAGAGTCTTTTTCTTACGTGTGGGACAACCAGGTAACGGTCACCAAAAACGTCAATGAACACAGCTTCAATGCGATGGGTTTATTTTCCCTGAACTCATTCCGCAATGATACAACGACGTTGTCGGGCAACAATCTTCCGTTCAATTCGGGCTATGACAACATTGGCAGCGCACCAACGACGGATCAGCGTTCCGACACAGGGTTCGGCAAGTACGCGCTGACATCCTTTGCCATCCGGCTGAATTATTCATGGAAGGATAAATATTTTGTAACGATTTCCGACCGGTGGGATGGTGCTTCAGTGTTGGCGGAAGGACATAAGTGGGCTTCGTTTCCTTCTGCGGCGGTGTCGTGGAAGATATCCGAGGAGCCTTTTATGACCAATGCCCGATTCGTGAATCACCTCGCGGCACGGTTGAGCTATGGGTTCACCGGGAACAATGCCGTTGACCCGTACACCACCTCCGTTACGGCAGCGACGCAAACGTATTATGATTTCGGAGGAACCAACGCAGGTGGATTTGCACCAAACCTCGCCAACACGCAGCTAACCTGGGAAAGAACCAGTGAATTGAATTTCGGCCTCGACTACTCGCTGGTGCAGGCGCGTATCACCGGGTCTGTCGACATCTACAACAGGGAATCAAAAGACCTGCTGATCTATCGCAGGCTGCCGCTCGAAATGGGTTATGTTGCCGTCTGGGATAACGTTGCAACTGTCAGAAACAGTGGTATTGAATTAATGTTAACCACGCTGAATGTTCAAACCGATGACTTCACCTGGCAGACGTCCTTCAATTTTACAAAGAACAACAACAAGATTGAGGAGTTACTTGATGGTAACGAAGACCTGGTGGGAAATAAATGGTTCATCGGCCAACCCATTAATGTTAACTATACCTACGTGTTTGATGGCATCTGGCAGGAAGATGAGCGCGATGTTGCTGTTTCCTATGGCCAGTTACCCGGCCAGGCACGGGTAAAGGATACCGATGATAATGGCGTCATTGATGCAGAAGATCGCAGAATAATCGGCTCGCCGATGCCAAGCTGGACAGGCGGATTCTCGACAACGGTCACCTATAAAGGCTTCGATTTTTCAGCTTCGTTATTTACGCGGCAAGGTGTGCAGGTGTACAGCCCTTTTCACGAGGAGTTTCTCAACTGGGATGACCGCGGTCGCCAGAAGTTGAATGTCGGATGGTACATGGCGGAAAACGACGTCACGCCGACCCGAACTTCCAATGAATACCCCCAGCCTAAAAATTTCGGCCCCTACTGGAGAACCGCCAGCGGTGTCGCAGCTTACCGGGATGCCAGTTTCGTGAAAGTAAAGAATATCACACTGGGTTACACCATTCCTGCTACGCTGCTGGAGCGTGCGAAAATTTCGCAACTCAGACTCTATATCAACGTGCTGAACCCGATCGTAATTACCGATTACCAGGGATTCGACCCCGAATGGGCCGATGCTACCTTTAATGGCAACAGCACGAGCGGTGTGGATGGCGGTATGAGCTCCATTACGTATCAGTTTGGAATGAACCTCAAATTTTAAAAAGATCAGCCATGAAAATTAAAAATATTGTATACGCCGGTTTTTTTCTCCTGCTGGTGACCAACTGTGATGACTTTATCGAGGAGGAGAACAAATCCAACATCGCCGCCGATGGTTATTATAAAACCAGCGCGGGATATGAAAGCCTCGTGAACAGCACGTACGCAACGTTGCGCACCGTATACGACCTGCCCTGGGTATTTGAAGCAGGCACCGATATGTACACGGAAGGAAGAAGTGATAACCAGCCGGAATCCTTAAGTGAATACCGTAACCTGACGCCTGCAGATCCCAACGTAGCAGCCTTTTACGCGGCATGCTACCAGGCGATACAACGCTGCAATATTGCCCTGTACTACAACGGTATTACCGAGCAAACCGATGTAACGGCACAACGGAAAGCGGAAGTGCAGTTTCTCCGGGCATACTACTATTTTTTACTGGTTCAATCCTTTGGTGATGTCGCATTGGTGACGGAACGATTTGAAGCGCCCGTGCTGTCGTTTACGCGGAACAGCGCGGAAGAAGTATATGCATTCATCATTGACGAAATGCAACAGGCCCTCCAGGTATTGGATCCGGTTACAACTACACCATTCGGACGGGTTAACGCCAGGGCTATCCGCCATTACCTCGCCAAAGTACATTTGACGCGCGGTTATGAGTCGTTTGCAGCAGGCGACGATTATGAGAAAGCGGCCGCCTATGCAGATGCGGCGATCAACGGACAAGCCCTCACGATCTCCTTCCACGACCTTTTCTGGCCGGGTAATGAGAACAATGCGGAAGTGCTGTTTTCAATTCAGTATGATAAATCCTCTATCCTTAATCCGCAAAGCGACGGCAGTAACCAGAATGCTTTCTTTGGCCCCTATATGGGCGGCGAAGGCGCGGCGCGTGGATACCCTTACCGCCAGTACACCCTGGTGCCGACGATGTATGTATTTGATCTCTTCAACGAGCACGATGCCCGTTTTGAAGGCACGTTCATGGTAACTTTCTACGAGCGCTACTACGATTTTTATGACAAGGCAGGAAGCCTTGAAAGCTTGAACGTATGGTACTACTATGCGCCATCGTGGGTAGACGTAGACGCTTGGAAAGCAGAGGATCCGCTGCACAGGGAGGACGCGATTATTATTCCTTATGGTCCCGCATGGGAAGGAAATACCAACAGTCAGGACCGCGCGACGCCAGCCGTGAGAAAGTTCGATGACCCTGCTTCACTGTTCACCGGGAATATCAATGGTAACAGCAGCCGCGATATATTCCTCGCGCGTTTGGGTGAAACCTACCTTATAGCAGCGGAGGCATATTTGCAGGACGGCGATCCCACAACGGCTACAGCCAGGATCAATGAAGTCCGCAGAAGAGCGGATATTTCGGGAACGGACGCGCTGCAGATCGCAGAAGGCGAGCTGGATATTGATTTTATTCTGGACGAACGCGCGCGGGAATTGGTCGGCGAATATCACCGTTGGTTTGATTTAAAACGGACCGGTAAACTCGTCGAGCGCAATAACCTGTATAACACGCCGCTCCGTCAGAAATATTTCATGAACGGCATCGACGCCTTTGAAGGGCCCGATGGAAATCAGAAAATATTGCGTCCGATTCCGCAGGCGGCACTGGATCTGAACCAGGCTGATGTAACACAAAATCCCGGGTATTAATTGATGGATGACGTACTTTAGAGATATTGATTTGGGTTGATGATTGGATAGTAAGCACCGTTCTGCCTGGCAGACGGTGCTTTATCTGAATGACCTACAAACACGACGCAGGAAATATAAAACGCATGAGGCACTACATATCAGTAATTAAGTTATTCGGATGGCCCATTCTTCTGGCCGGCTCATTGATCATTTTTTCAGCCATGATTGAAAGACCCCGCATCTTCCTCATCGGCGACTCCACCATGGCCGATAAAAAACCGGAAGTGGCGCCCGAAACAGGGTGGGGCATGATCTTTCCTGCCTACATCGATCTCGAAGTACAGAATCACGCTGTCAACGGTAGGAGTACACGCAGTTTCAGAACGCTCGGACACTGGGCAAAGGTCTACGAACAGCTTAAGCCGGGTGACTGGGTCTTCATTCAATTCGGCCACAACGATTCAAAAGAGTCCGACACGGCCCGTTATGCCGCACCGCGTACCGACTATCGTAAAAACCTCATCCGATACATCACGGAGGTCCGGTCCAAAGGCGGAAAGCCATTACTCATCACACCCGTCATGCGCAGGAAATTTGATGCCCAGGGCAATTTTGTCGATCAGCACGGTGATTACCCGGCTGTCGTTAAAGAAGTGGGTAAGGAATTGAAGGTACCGGTACTGGATCTTCATGCAAAAAGCAAGACGATCATCGTTGATCATGGTGTCGAAGGATCAAAGCACCTGGTGCTGAATCTTGAAAAAAGTGTATGGAAAGGATATCCCGACGGAAAGGAAGACAACACGCATTTCACGGTGTATGGTGCTTCACTGGTGGCGGCTGCTGTGGCGGAAGGAATCCGCGAACTGAATCTCGACATTGCCAACGCGCTTACACCGTTACCGGTGGGCGGCAAGTATGCCTATGAGCTTCCCAAGATCATGGAAGTCTCTTTCAGGAAGGATACTTTTAATATAGTGAAGTATGGTGCAAAAGCCGATGGCGTGACCCTGAATTCGAAGGCAATCCAGGGCGCGATCGATGCGTGTAGTCAATCCGGTGGCG
>DASPJC010000192.1:0-4825 GCA_035628815.1 Ohtaekwangia sp.
GAAGCCAGGAATATGATGTTGAATTTTTTCATAAGCGTCTGATTAGAATGTGAGACTTACGCCAAGGTTGAAAGATCTAGCGGAGGGATACGTTCCCCAATCCATACCGACCGCCCGGTCACCTTCACCGCGGGCATTATCGCTGGTGGTCATTTCAGGATCAAGGCCGTGGTATTTCGTAAACGTGAGCAGGTTTGTCCCGGAGAAGTAAAACCGAACGGAAGAGAACCCGTAATCAGCCAGCAGCGAAGACGGCAACGTGTACCCTATTTGTAAATTCTTCAGGCGTGTATAAGAGCCATCTTCCAGGAACCTGTCAGAGTAAATGATGTTGTTGTTGCCCGACGCATCCCACGACGCGCGGGGAAATTCGTTGGAAGTACCCGGGCCGGTCCAGCGGTTTTCATAATAGCGTTCGGTTACATTGAAAGGCCTGTAAAACCCTTCTATGTCGCGGTTCAGCACTGAAAATATTTTTTGTCCGTAGGCACCCTGGAAGAACACGGAGAGATCCCAGTTTTTGTAAGTGAGATTAATGGTAAGCGCAGCTGTTACTTTTGGAATAGCGCTGCCGACATGTTTACGGTCGTGATCAGGATCGATGTATCCGTCTTCGTTCTGGTCCTTATACTTTACATCGCCTGGCTTTACACCGGTCACGGGTAGCGCATGGGTGAATACTTCCGTTTCCGTCTGGAAGATCCCCTCCGTTTCGTACAGGTAGAACGACCCGATGGGGTGACCTACTTCGGTCAGCGTGAGGAAGTCCGATCCGTAACTGCCACCCCTGAATGGCGCGCTTACCTCGAGTACTTCATTATACAGGGTTGCTGCATTCCCGCTGATGGTGTAGTTGAAATCGTTGATGCGGTTCGAATACGACAGCGCAAGTTCGATGCCGCGGTTCAGTACTTTACCGTCATTTACCCACGGAGCACCTGCCGAACCGGACGATGACGGCAACGGTTTCCGCACGAGCAGGTCAGTGGTCGTTTTGTTAAAGTAGTCGATGGAAGCACTGAGTTTGCCTCCCCAGGTTGCCACGTCCAGGCCGACGTTGAACTGGTTGCTGGTTTCCCAATGCACCAGGCTGTTGCCGAGATCAGAGACCGCATAGCCAATACCTTTCGTCGTACCGAATGGATAGTTATAGTTTGTATTGATCTGATCGGTGAAGGCGTAATCGCCGATCTCCTGGTTACCGATCGATCCATAGCCCACCCGTAGTTTCAGCAGGTCGATGATTTCGTTGTCGACCAGGAAGGATTCTTTATCGATCCGCCATCCCAGCGAACCGGCATAGAAATTTCCCCACCGGTTGTCCGGGCCAAAACGGGATGAGCCATCCCTTCTCAGGGTGACAGAGGCCAGGTACTTTTCGTTATAGTCGTAATCCACCTTCCCGAAGAAAGACAACAAGGCGTTCCCTGTTTTGGATTCGGACGACTCTACCAGCCCAAGCCCTTTGCCGAGGTAGACAAGATTCGACTCCTGGTCCGGAAAGTTCTTCTGGCTTGCGTTGAGGTAGTAGTTATCGGCCTTGATGGCTTCTACGCCCAGCAGGAAGGTGAAATGATGATTGTCGAAGTTCTTTGTATAGGCCGCGAAGTTGCTGAGGGTGACCGTTTGAAACCTTCCGTCGGCAACATTAAGCCTGTTGATATTGTTGATCCTGTTGTTTGTTCCCCAGGTCCTGTCAAAGCGCCGCTGGTTCTGGCTGTTGAAATCGATCCCGACGTTCGATGTGAGGGTAAGTCCTTCCAGGGGTTGGATCACCACAAAGAACTTTCCGAACAACCGGTTACTGATGAGCTCATTGTTGTTGTACGCCAGCATACCCACCGGGTTGTAGCCATCACCGAACAGGTCATAGCGTTCGGGAAGGTCGCTGAAATTTCCGTCGGGACCATATACCGGGATGGCTGGTGTACGGAAGAACGCATAGCGGATCACACTGCCGCCATTGCCACCGGCACCGTCACCCGAGCTCCCGACAAAATCGGTGTTCGCCTTCGAGATGTTCAGGTTAACGCCGGCCTTCAGCCATTTTTTGATTTGTGAGTCGACATTCACCCGGCCTGTGATACGGGTGTAGTCGCTGCTTTTGATGATACCTTCCTGCCCGAAGTAGTTGGCGGCCACAAAATACTTTGTCTTTTCATCGCCGCCGGACACGGACAGGCTATGGGTTTGCAAGACAGCATCCTGCAGGATCTCGTCAACGTAGTCAACATCCGGCAATGTTGCCAGCAGGTCCTCCGTGATCAGTTTGCGATGAAACAACGGATTGGCTTTCGTGGCGTTGTCTGTTGTGGCAGCTTCGTTATAGATCTCGGCATATTGCTGCGTGTTGGCCATTTTGATCAGCCTGCTCGCGCGTTGAATACCTACCTGGCTATTGATTTGAATGGTGGGCTTCGCTATCGTGCCCGATTTGGTAGTCACAATAACCACACCGTTGGCAGCTCTTGATCCATACAATGCCGTTGCACTGGCATCTTTCAGTACCGTGATATTATCAACGTCCTGCATGGAAACGGAAGTGATATCGAGCGTGGGAACTCCATCGACAATGTACAGCGGGCTGTTACCGCTATTAATTGATCCAACGCCCCGCACACGGATCGATACACCTTCACCGGGAGCGCCGGTATTTTGCGAGACCACTACACCGGGTGCGCGTCCCTGCAAAGCCTGATCAATAGACGCTACCGGTACCTTGTTCAGCATTTCGGCGCTTACGGTACTAACGGCGCCTGTGATCTTCTGCTTCTCCTGCGCCGTATATCCCGTCACCACCACTTCGTTGAGAATTTGTGAATCTTCTTTCAGGATAATGGTAAGTTGTGTCTGACTGGCCACCGGTACTTCCTGTGAGATGTACCCGATCATGGAGAACACCAGGGTGGCATCGTCAATGCTGGCAGGAACCTGGAGGCTGAACGCGCCTTCGATATCGGTAATGGTCCCGGTCGTGGAATTCTTAACCACAACATTGACACCCGCCATTGCTTCGTTGGCTTCATTGGTGACCGTCCCGGTAACAAGGGTCTGGCCGAACAGGGGGACCGCTAGCAGGGAAAATAAAATGCCGAGTATAGTATTTTTCATAGGCGTAAATTTCAGAGCGAAGGTGAAGGTATATAGGCTACCACATTGCGACCGATCGTGTACTTGCCATCCTGGACTTCCATTTTACTCCCCGCGGGCATCACCACAATCAGCCGGGCGGATTTCGCCGGTATTTCAAAACAGGTTTCTTCAGTGACATTTTTCCCCAGGTAGGTATGTGACAGCACGTCGTAAAGATCGGAGCTTGTCTTATCCGTGTTATCAAAACAAACTGATTTTACACTATCGTAAGGGTTGTAGTACAGGTAGGTTGGAAATGCGTTGTCCTGGTAAAAATCAGTAGCCGTACAGTTGATCTGAAGTATTTTTTCCACGTTGGTCTTTTTAACGATCGCGCCGAAGATGCCCACCTGCGCCGAACTATACAGACTGAACATGGATGTTTCCGGCTGACCTTTCACCCACTGCGGTCCATCGCCCAGTGCGACAGGCGTGGCGCCTTTTAAGGACTCTTTTTTGTAGACGTAATCTTCTTTCCGCAAACCTTCGTAGGCGATAACATTTTTGGTGATCTCTTTTTTCGCCGGTAACCACTGGTGCGCGTCATCGATTTCGTAGGGATAAAAAAGTCGCGCGGCATTGCTTACGTTCAGCATCCACTTTCCAATGGATTCCGCATAGCGGTTATCATACTTTACCATCGGTACCAGGGGCCAGGCCATATCAATGGAGTTCATCAGGAATGCAAAACCGCCGCCGTCGGTAATACTGCCCTGCAGACCATGCACATCGTATTCACCCCAGCGCTCGGCAATAACGCCCCATCCTGTCCGCCCATCCGCGGCCTTACAGCCTTCGAACGTCCAGTCCAGTATTCTCTTGACGGGGTAATCCGTACCGTGTTCGGCATTTAATCGCGCGGCGACCAGCGCACCGAAAGGCATCAACACTTCATAGAACCGGCTTTCCTTTTGATTGACAAACGCGTTCATGGCCGACTTCGCACCTTTCAGGTAACGTTCATCACCAAATTTTTCATAAGCGCACAGCAACACGTAGGCATGTCCCGCCGCTGCGTCCTGCTGATGCGGAATGTGATTGGTAACACCCTTCATCTGGCTGTAGTCGAAAAAGGAGTAATTGTAATTCCCATTCAGCACCGAATCCGCCTTGTAAAATTGTTCAGCAATGATGCGTTGAAGGCTGTCGGCGCGAGGCACATCGGGGAATAATTCGCACAAACCATAGTACAGGACATTCGGAAATACATCGTACCACCAGTCGCGTCCGTATCCGCCGCCCAACAATGCGACATCGGGGTTCGTGTTGTTCATCATGATGTTCCACCCGTTAGCGGAATTGAAATAGGCCTGGGTCATCTGCACGTAATTGTACCCGTTCTGGTTTGTCTTGTCGATTCCTACCAGTCCGGCACCCAGGAGCGATCCCATAGAGCACAAGGCTTCGTGAAATTCCTTATTCCCGGCAGGGCCTTGCCGCACGTCACCGATGACGGTAAACATGCCAAAAGTGTTTTGCGGCAGGTTGCGCTGCGCGCTATCGATCCACAGAAAAGGAAGATACTGGCCTTTCAGGTCCAGGTTGAATACGTACTGGTCAAAGTGATGCGCCTTCTCGTACCAGTCTGTCATCTTGTACGGCGACGGCTGATCGGGCATGGCGGCGATGCGTTCAATGACGATTTGCTCCACCGGCACGGGTTTCTCACTGCACGCGAGGGTTAAGAACGGTA
>DASPJC010000193.1:0-2551 GCA_035628815.1 Ohtaekwangia sp.
CCGGCTGCAGGTTTTTGCTTCAGGATCACCGGGGTGACGCCGGTGGTATCGCCAACCGTTTCGACGTCAAAGTTCAAACTGACGCCCAACAGATAGATTTTGGCATCCTCGAATTCCTGTCCGACCAGGTTATCAATGGGAAACCCTTTGCCGATATTGCCATCCATTACCACCAGGTCTATCACTGAACCTTTGGGCACTCTTGCGCCGGGTTCAATATTGTTTCCCTGGTATTTCATCTGCTTCACAACATTAAATGGTCCGGAAACCAGCTCGATCCGTCCGCGCTTCAGCTCGTTGCTTTTGAGCACGGCGTCGGCGTTCACAACAGAACCATCGACCAGGTTAGGTACCGGAACCGAAGGTGGATTCAGGTGATTAATCGCGATATAAATCTTGCGGCCTTCCTTCACTTTTGCGCCCGCGTGCGGATATTGTTTGATCACCGTCAGGGGTGGATAGTCAGCGGAGTACACCGAATCATCCACTTCGTAACGAAGGTCTTTCGTGAGAAAACCATCCAGCTCGCCCACCTGCATACCTTCGATATTGGGGACTGTTATAGTCTCACCGTGATTGGTGGTATTCGGCAGGTAGACATAAAAGTAGATGACGGCCAGCAACAGCAGTATACCCATGGCGAGAAACAGGTTCAACAAAATGCCGCCGAGGTTGTTTTGGGTGAAGTTCCGGAATTTGAATTTCATAGGTCTGCAAATATACGGGATCAGAACTTGAGGCTTGATTCGAAATCCCGCTCGATGCGTTTGCTCCGGTCGTATCGCTCCTGCGCGAGGTTGAGCAGCCGCGTGATCAGTTCGGTAAAAGGTACGCCGCGCTCCTTCCACATCATGGGATACATACTCGAATTGGTAAATCCGGGAATGGTATTGATCTCGTTGATGTATATTTTTCCGTTTTTATCCACGAAAAGATCCACGCGCGAAAAATCTTCACAATGCAGTGCCTCAAAGGCTTTCACCGATGCTTTCCTGATCTTCTCGGCTACAGGCTTTGACAGTTTCGCAGGAACTTCAATCTTCACCGCTTCCGGATCAACATATTTGGCGTCGAATGTATAGAACTCATAGTTCTTGCTGATGATGATCTCTCCGGGGTAGGATGCTTCCGGCGGAAAATTTCCCAGCACCGCGCATTCGATTTCCCGGCCCTTCACATACTCCTCCACGATGAGTTCCTGGTCGTATTTGAAAGCTTCATCGATGGCTTTCTTGAAATCGTTTTTGGTTTTCACTTTCGATACGCCGACAGACGAACCCAGGCTTGCAGATTTCACCATAAAGGGAAGTCCGAGTTTTTTGGAGATCGCCGTAAAACTGATCTTGTCCTTTTCATCGTAACGGAACGTCATGAAGTCTGTGACAGGCAAGCCGGCTTCTTTCATCAGGCGTTTGGCGACGATCTTGTTCATGGCCATCGATGAACCCAGCACGCCGGTACCCACCATCGGTATGTCCATCGCCTTGATGAGGCCCTGGATGCTTCCGTCTTCACCGTCTGTTCCATGCAGCACCGGGAAAATGACATCCGTTTTGAAGCGATCGCCGCTCGACAACAGCATAAACCCGGCGTTGGATGGATCCAGCATCAGTCCCAGTGCCTTGCCCTGACCGATGTCCTTGCTGATACCATTGGTGAGGAACCACTGGCCGGTGGTGTCTATACCGATGGGTACCGGTTCAAAAAGATCTTTGTCGAGGTACTCGAAAATATTGCGGGCGGAGTTGACGGATACGCCATGTTCTACCGAACGGCCCCCGTATAAAATGGCTACTTTTTTCTTCTTTGGCATTCCATGAACGTTCTAAACCGAAAGATAACGAAAACAGGGTTTTATATTGTTACGGTTGCAGGAGGATAAGCTTTTGATTATAGATTTTACCCGACGTGACCACCCGGACGAAATACAGACCCGGCGCTTCATTCCACACCGGAAGCGACAATGTCTGGTTCAGCGCATTTTGCATGAAATGGTTCCACACGATCTTGCCGCGTGCATCCACCATTTCGATCCTGATGTCGCCGCGCTCCGGCAGGTCCAGGGTCAGCTTGAGTTCATCAGATGATCCCGGATTCGGATATACAGAAAACACCTTCTCAACCCTGACGGGGTCGATGTTGTCTGCCGTAAAAAATTCAATATTGTCGAGGTACAGATTATTGCCGTGGTTGTTGGTGAACACGAAGGCGATCCGTGCATCCGGCTGCCGGGCCAGGGCAGCGAGGCTGATGTATTTACGCGACCAGTTTTTGTCGGAAGACGGCATCCAGCTGACGCCGGTCGGCTCGGTTGACAACACGATACCGGCTTTGTCAAACAAGGTGAGGTCGAATGTCTGGCCGCAGTCCGTCGACGCCAGCACTTTGAGATTGTCGGACGTCCCGGAACGGTAGCCATACGACAGATCAAAAAACATACTGGCTTCATCAATATCAGAAAAGTCGAGCAACGGACTTACAAGCCAGGCCTGATCGCCATTAACTACATTGCTGAAACCGTTGAAGTAAACGGAGTTATCGTAATTCGTCT